>CAMCQW010000177.1 GCA_945877045.1 Chryseobacterium gleum | reverse complement strand
CCTTTCAAATAAAGGATCCCATTTTTTAATGAATGAGCTGATTTTTTTTCAATTTTTGAAGAAACCCAGGTTAAAAATTCGGGCATTTGAGCCACCGCTCTACTTACAACAAAATCAAATTTACCTTTTGTTTCTTCTGCCCGTTGATGAAAGGCGTTTACATTTTTCAATCCCAATTCCAGGGCTACCTCGTTAACCACTTTTATTTTCTTTCCGATGGAGTCAACCAAGGTAAATTGAACCTCGGGAAACAAAATCGCTAATGGAATACCTGGAAAACCTCCTCCAGTGCCGACATCCAAAATAGTAGTCCCGTGTTGAAATGCTAAAACTTTAGCAATTCCCAAGGAATGAAGCACGTGTCTCTCTTGAAAATTATCGATGTCTTTACGAGAAATCACATTGATTTGCTCATTCCAAAAACGATATAAATCAGGTAATTTTTCGAATTGTTGCGCTTGTAGTTGCGAAAGATTGTCAAAATATGAATCGATCATTGTCAACTAGATGGTATCCTTCGTTTTCTCCATCATATTCGCTAAAAAGTCTCTAGCGCGAAATAGCTGTGCCTTAACTGTACCCAATGGTAAATTTAATTCCTTTGCTATCTCCTCATAACTTAACTCTTCAAAGTAGCGTTTCTCTACCAACTCCTTATAGCGTGGCTTTAATTTACTCACCAATAAGCGCATGTGAACAATTCGTTGCCCGTAGATCAATGATTCCTCAGGATTATGCGTCATGGATTTGGCATCTATACGTCTTGAACCGCCATCAGGCATTGAAATACCGGTATCCATACTCAATACTTGAATGCGTTTTTTTCGAATAAAATCGATACAATTGTTCGATGCAATCTTGAACAGCCAAGTACTAAAAGCAAAACTAGGTGAATATTGATCGAGTCGGTTAAAGGCTTTTCCAAAAGCTTCGATGGTTAAATCATCCGCATCGTCTTGGTTTTTCACCATTTTCAGCATCATAAAATAAATCGATTCCCTATAACGATCCATTAATTCCGCATAAGCAGCTTGCTTTCCTGTCTTTGCCGCCTCAACCAAAACAAAATCATGTTTCGCTTTATCAGATAAATGTTCGATTTCTACCATTTTTTATACCGTTTATGATCGGAAAAATTATACATTATAGGCATTAATAGTGCATGTCCTAAATCCCACAATGGGAAGGCAATTGCAAAACGTTTTTCATTCAATTTCCGAAGGCATTTTCCTTGAATTAACCATTTTATTATCAATAATATACTAAAAATGATCAAGCCAATTATCCACCAATTCGCATTCGACAACAAAATAACAAATGATATCCAAGTCATCAACAAGGAGATTGGATATATTCCTAACAATGCTTTCTTAATAAAGTTATATCTACTTGAAGTGGTGTAATGCCTAGTCTTTTGTCTTATCCAACTTTTCCATGTTGTTGCTGGCATAGAAAAACAAAATGAATCAGGTGAAAGCTGTATCGTATAATTATTATGTACTGCTGCTTCTTGAATAAACAAATCATCATCTCCGGATGGCAATGAATAGTGTGACTTAAAACCCCTTACAGTATCAAAAACCTTTTTAGAATACGCTAAATTTCGCCCAACTCCCATGTATGGCAACTTCACCAATGCAAGAGATAAATAACTCACTCCAATAAAAGCGGTATCATAACGAATGATTTTGTTTATTATTTCTTTTGTCTTATAATAAGGTGCATAACCCAAGACAATTTGCTTTTTTTCTGAAAAAGATCCCGCCATAATTCGTAACCAATGATTCGATGCTGGCCGACAATCTGCATCCGTAAATAGCATATTTTCATAGTTAGCGCCCTTAACACCAAGAGTAATTGGTAATTTTTTACCCGGCAATAAATGTTTGTTTTTTGCAATTTCAACTACTCGTAAATTTTTATGCTGAAGACAAAGCGCTTTCAATAGCCAAGCGCTATCATCAACCGATTGATTATTGACAATTATCACCTCAAATTCAGGGTAATCTTGGGTCAAAATGTAGGGCAGGTTCTCATATAAATTATCCGATTCATTTCTAGCTGCTATAATGATACTAATGGGAGGTAGCGCTTGAGGCTTTTTTTCTTCCTCCTTGTAAAATGCTAATCTCCCAAAAACAATTGTGACATAAAGTAGCTGAATACTCGCAAAAAATAGGAGAGACAGAAATGTAATTGAAAAGAAATCCCATTGCCATTGGGTAAATAAAACCATGTAATTTGAATTTATACAAAGATGACATTGCAAATTAAATAGCTGTATCTTTGTTTTAGTTTTTTTTCAACATTGTTATGCACTTTGATTTAGTCCAGGAAGATAAAGATACCTCAGCACGTCTTGGCCTCCTACACACCGATCATGGAACAATCACCACTCCTATTTTCATGCCTGTAGGCACGGTTGGAAGTGTGAAAGGAGTTCATCAACAAGAATTAAGGGATGATATTAATGCACAAATTATTCTCGGAAATACCTATCATTTATTTTTACGTCCTGGGGTAGAAATTATTGAAAAAGCAGGCGGATTACATCAGTTTATTGGCTGGGAAAGACCTATCCTTACTGATAGCGGTGGATACCAAGTTTATTCCCTTTCGGGATCTAGAAAAATAAAAGAAGAAGGAGTAACGTTTCAATCGCACTTGAATGGAAGCTACTTGTTTTTTTCACCCGAGACTGCCATTGACATGCAACGTAGTATTGGGGCAGACATCATCATGGCTTTCGACGAATGCACCCCTTACCCATGTGAGTATAGCTACGCGAAAAATTCCATGGAACTGACCCATCGTTGGTTAAAACGATGCGATGACCACATGAATAAAACACACTCTTTATATCCGTACGAGCAAAACTTATTCCCGATTGTCCAAGGCAGCACATTTAAAGACTTAAGGACAATTTCAGCCGAAACAATTTCAGAATTCGGAACAGTTGGCAATGCCATTGGCGGCTTATCCGTTGGCGAACCGGAAGATGAATTATATGCTATGACAGAACATGTCTGTGGAATTTTACCAAAGGACAAAGCCCGCTATTTGATGGGAGTAGGAACACCTTGGAATATTTTAGAGTGTATTTCATTAGGAATTGATATGTTTGACTGCGTTATGCCAAGTCGTAATGCGCGTCATGGCATGTTATTTACTTGGGAAGGAACACTGAATATTAAAAATAAGAAGTGGGCAGATGATTTTAGTTCCATTGATTCAACTTCAAAAGTTTGGGTGGACCAAGTATACACAAAAGCTTATTTAAGGCATTTAATAAGTGCCAAAGAATACTTAGGGATTCAAATAGCCACCATCCATAATTTAGCATTTTACCTTGAATTAGTAGAACAGGCCCGTGAGCATATTAAAGCAGGGGACTTTCTTTCCTGGAAAAATAAAATGGTAAAGCAATTAGCACAAAAAAGATAATTGATGCTGAAAATCCTTGACAAATATATTATTCGAAAGTTCTTAAGCACTTTCTTTTTTATGTTAGGAATTATCATGCTTTTCGCTGTGGTTTTTGACGTTTCGGAAAAACTGAGTGAATTTATTTCTCACCACGCCCCTTTAAAAGCAATCGTATTTGAATATTATCTTGGATTTATCATCTTCCATGGAAACATGTTTTCATCGATGATTATTTTTATTTCAGTAATTTGGTTCACAGCAAAAATGGCACAAGACACTGAAATAATTCCTATGTGGTTCAGTGGCCGTCCGATTACTCGTTTCCTCCGACCTTATATGATTGCTTCAACCATACTAATGGTTTTATCCTTGATATTAAATCACCTAATTGTACCAAGAACCAATAAAATAAGGTTAGAGTTTGAAGAGAAATATTACCGTGATGTCATGATGGTAGAAGATTACCATGCTGAATACCCCGGAAATCAAATAGTATATTTTTCAAATTATTCGAACCAAGAAGGCGAAGTGAAAGATTTAGTTATTCAATTATGGAATGATAGCTTGCAGCCAACTTATTTCTTAAAAGCAAGAAAAGCAAAGAATATCATTGGTTCCAATAAGTGGCACCTAACTGATGTTTATGAAAAATGGCTGACCTTTCCGAAAGGAAAAATGATCCACTCAGCAAAAAAAGACACCGTCTTTGATTTTCAAATCAATGAAATGGCACAACGAGAAAATGTTGCTGAGACGATGAACTATAGCGAATTAACCAGTATGATCAAACGCGAAAAGTATAAGGGATCAGCCTTTGTTCCCTTCTATGAAATAGAATTATACCAACGAACCTCCTACCCTTTTGCCACTTATATCTTAACAATTATTGGAGTCGCAGTTTCATCAAGAAAAAAACGTGGAGGAGTTGGTGTTAACATTGCAATAGGCTTAGGATTTGTATTTATTTATATATTTTGCATGAAAGTGATGGCAGTGACCGCCATAAAAATTGGATTCCCCGCCTATCTTGCTGTTTGGATGCCGAATTTACTCTTTGCTATTGTGGCCATCTATCTATTCCGACTGGCTCAAAAATAATTCCCTTCTTCTTTACTACGTATA
>CAMCQW010000176.1 GCA_945877045.1 Chryseobacterium gleum | reverse complement strand
AAAAGAGCAATTAATTTCGTTGAATATTCCATTTTGTCTTTCAACTTGGCTTTCTAGGTTATTAATTGCATTCGAATTCACCCTATCTTTTGCTTTTTTAGTTCCGTTTTACTTCAAACGGATTACATTACCCTTGTCAAGTGCTATCTTAATTTTCTTTAGTTTATTTTTAAGTTATGAGGTGTTTGTTTTAGGTAAGTGGACAGGTAATTGTGGGTGTTTTGGTCAGTTGATTCCGATGACTCCACCTGTTTCTTTATTAAAGAATATTATCGCATTAGTATTTTTAGGTTTATTGTATAGGAAAAGAAAAGATATTGAAGAATCTCAAGACCCTTCAATCTTATATTACATTGGGGTTTATATAGGAGTTTTCATTTTAATATATTTAATTTCGCCGAAAACTTGTATTTGTTCAAAAACTGGTTCAGTAGACATTGTTAATACGGAACTTAGTGAAGAAGTTAAGATCTTGAAAGAAAAATTCCCAACATTAGCATCTGGTAAAGCAATATTGTGTTTTTATTCTCCCACATGTTCACATTGTATGAATACTGCTAAAACCTTACAAAGTGTAAAGGGAAAAACAGGAGTTGATTTGCACTTTGTAGTTTTTATGATTGAAGGAGAAGAAACTGAAGCAAAGATTAAAAAATTCTTAGCTGAAACAAAACTAAAAGCTCTTTATACCACGATGGAATTTATTGATTTCCCAACAGATACAGATCCTCCAGCGATATTATTGGTTAATAATGGAAAGGTCGTTACAAGATTTTTTGGAAATGAGGAGCATAAATTTCAAAAAAATCAATTTCTAAAGGCGTTTTCTGATTTGAAATAATTTCTCATGGATTAAATTCGTCCTGTAAATTAATTTTTAGTATTTATTTATTGAACACCTATCTTTTTTGTCATTTAACCATAATTTCATGGTATTGTTTAAATGCTTTTTTGTAAAAGTGCTACCTATGCTAGTTTAAAGAATTAAAAAAGATTCTTAATAATTCATTAGTTGTATGTTGATAGTTATTTACTCAAGGTTATACTATATTGTTAAGGTTTCGTCTCAAATTCTAATTTCTTCCATTTCGAGTGTATATGGTGGCTAAGTGGAATCAAGTTTCGAAGAAATAGCTAGTGAATTAAAATATGCTTAATTTTTTTCTTCATTTCTTTAAATTTTAAGAATTATTTTGTAATATTGCACCCCCTTAAGCAATAGAGGGATTAAATTATTTGTCATGAACTTTATCAGTGAACTTCAAAAAGAAATCGTAGCATCCAATGACCTTCCACAATTTGGAGCAGGTGATACGGTAATTGTATCTTATAAAATTAAAGAGGGATTAAAAGAGCGTATTCAGCAATTTCAGGGTGTTGTTTTGCAACGCAGAGGAAGTGGCCTTACAGAAACATTTACTGTTCGTAAAATGTCCGGAAATATTGGTGTTGAGCGTATCTTTCCAATATCTTCTCCATTTTTAGATGCTGTAACTATTGTTAAGCGTGGTGCTGTTCGAAGAGCTAGAATATTTTACTTTAGAGAGCGTACTGGAAAATCTGCAAGAATTAGAGAAAAGAAAAACTTTTCTAAATAATATATTTTCATTAAAAATAGGAAAGGGGCTTTTTGCCCCTTTTTTTATTGCTCAATAAGCTGAAATTCTGTTCTTCTATTAATCGATCTATTTTCTTCGTCCGTATTCTCAACTTTCGGTTTTGATTCACCAAAGCCCAAGGCATTTATTCTTTCTTTGTCGATGCCTTTGTCGATGAGGTATTTTTTCACTTCTTCGGATCTATTTGTGGAGAGTTGCAAATTTTCCTTTGCATCCCCTACGTCGTCTGTGTGTCCATGAATAGCAATTTTTAATGTTGGATTATCTTTAAGATAATCACAAAATCCGTTTAGAATTATTTTAGAACGATTGGGTATTTCGTACGAATCGGTAGCGAATAGAATGTCATTTATGTTGTAAGTTTTACCTTTTTCAAGCGTTTCCAAAACAAAATTAGTGGTGGGCACTATCGCTTTGTTTTCTTTTAATACTTCGGTATCGATTACTTTGGCATTAAACGCAAAGCCATCTTTTTTAACCGTTATTGTCAGATCACCGGGTTGATTAACCTTAACTACAGCAGCGTATTTGCCGTCATCTCCATTAACTTTAAAGGTGCTCTTTTCTCCATTTAAATGATTAGTAATTTCTACTTCTGCATCAGTGATTACTTGTTTATTTTCGTCTAATAGTTCTCCTTTTAAAATGACCACTTCTTGCGGCCTTGCTTCCGGGTATAATTCGAATGAATAAATATTCCAGTTGCCATCTTTAAGACTTGAATAATAGGCTAATTTTCCGTTAGTTGAAACGAATAAGCCCAATTCATCTTGGGCACTATTTATTGGAAACCCAATGTTTTTAGGAGCGGTCCACGTCCCATTTTCTTTTCTAATGTAGAAGATATCCAAGCCACCAATCCCTTTTCTTTGATCGGTACATGCTGATACGAAATACAAGGTTTCACCATCTTGATGGAAGAAGGGACTTTTATCTTTTCCTGCAGTATTTACGATATCAAATGGTTTTCCGAGGCTCCAGGTTCCATCACTTTGTCTTTCACTGTAATAAATATCATTGTCTCGTGACCCTTTTCGCAACGTCGTGTAGAACAACAATTTGCCATCAGCCGAAAGAGCAGGTTGAGCTTCCCAACCATCTTTGGTATTAATTCCAGGTCCCATGTTTATTAAGGGTGTCCATGTGAAATCATTTCCTCCTTTTCCACTTCTTTTGAACGTAGTATAATACAAATCGCAGTTGAGGTAATTTTGTTTATAAACTGTTTCGTTTTTACAAGCACAAATAATCATTTCTTTGTTATCGACCGATAAAGTTGCGGTACCATAATTTACGAATGTTCCGTCATTAAATGGTTTTGGCAGAGGATCCCCAGCAGAAAAATTCATCATTTGTCCATTTCTTGCTGCCACAGAAAATTCTTCTTTAATATTTGATCCTATATCTCCTAAATTTGCACGATCTACTTTACGCGTAAAAAAAAGTAAATCATTATCTGGAGAAATCATCGGGAAATATTCATCTAATGCAGAGCTCACATTCACGACTAATTTGGGTTCGAATGGAACCGGATTATCGAACAAGGCTTTTTCTGCTAAATAATCAGCTAAAAATTTTTCGACTTGCGTTCGTTTTGTTTCATTGTCACTAGGCAAGCGAGTAAAATCTTCTTGAGGGAAATCCATGAATTCTTGCAGTGCAATAGCTGCTTTTTCTTTTTCTCCATTGGATAACAAGATCGATCCAATATAATAGGAGCAGTCGGCATTAAAATACTCGCATTTTTTCTGAGCTAATTGAAAGAGGACGAATGCTAATTTTAGGTTTTGTTCTCCTTTTGCTTCCGTTTCTGGTTTATCGAAACAGCTCATGGCAAATCCATAAGCTCTTTTCGCATAAATAAAGGGTATTTCCGCATTTTCTGGGTAGCTTTTTATGGCTTCCTTTAATAGTAAACTAACTTTCTCAAAACTAGTTTCTTGATTGATAGTTTCAATGGCTTTTTTTTGTTTTTTCTCGGTGGTAATGCAAGGATCTAATTGACCAATGGCATACGAGCAGCAAAAAAATAAGAGGGCAAATGAGGGTAAAAATTTAGGCATAAAGACTATAAAATAGATGAACGATTAGTTATAGTTAAAACACGGTTAAAAGTTACACTTTTTAAGCTGATTTTCTTAACTAATTTCGGCGTTTATTTTGCGATATCCATTTTTAATTTTTTACCTTTTACTTTTTCAGAGCGAATTTTCTCTAAAAGTGAGGATATATTTTTTCGTTTAACTGCAACGTATGAACTAAAATCTTGAACAGTTATCAGTCCAATATCATCTTTGGCTAAGCCACCTTTCTGACCAAGAAATCCTACGATGTCGATTTTATTAATTTTATCTTTTTTTCCCCCACTGAAATAAAGAGTAATCCAGGGACTCTCTATTGGCGACATTTTTTCAACTGGAATTTTATATTCGGCATTTTTCGCATTGATATAATCAGGTGTTTTTTCTTCTTTATTGACTAATAAATACGAAGAGCCATTAGCCGTCATTCTGGCTGTTCGTCCATTTCTATGAATAAACGCCTCTTCATTTTGTGGAAATTGAAAATGAACCACATGTTGAATTTCTGGAATATCTAATCCCCGCGAGCCCAAATCAGTACAAATCATGGTATGGAAAGTCCCATTTCTAAATTTTATGAGCGCTTTTTCACGTTCATCTTGTTCCAGGCCGCCATGATAAATTATTGATTCATAGCCTTTTTGATGCAAGAAGTCGCATACACTTTCAGTTGCTTCCCTGAAATTGCAAAACACAATGGTTAATTCTCCATTAAACGTGCAAAGTAAATCGAATAAGCGATCAAATTTATTTAAGGCACGGACTGGGTAATGCCAATATGTAATAGCGGGATCCATTGAGTTGGAAATGTGATTAATCACTGCTGGATTTCGAAACACGAAATACGAGGGAAAATCTTTGTGTTCCGTAGCT
>CAMCQW010000175.1 GCA_945877045.1 Chryseobacterium gleum | reverse complement strand
TGCAGGCCAAGAGTCAAGATGAGCTCCTAGCATTACTATTTCTTCTTTTAAATTTTTGTCCGTCCCAGGTATTTCAGCGATTACATTATACCCCTTTGTATCCGTTGTTTGAAATTTTGTTTTTACGTCTACCTCCATCTTGACAGGAGTTGTATTTCTCAATAAACGAACAATCATATTATAATCTTCAAGTCCTATGGCAATGTCCAAAAAGTTATCAGGGTCCGAAATTTTGTAAGGCCCCGCTTGTAATACAAAAACAGTTCCCGCATTGTTTTCTGAAGCAGAACTTAAAATTGCAATGGCTCCTTCATTTATAGCCATTTTTTTTAATGCAAGTAGCGCGTTTCTTGGTAGCCCATTTTGTACATTATTTCTAATACTTCTTCTGCGCATAGCAGCCGTATCCTCAGCTTCAGTTACTTCACTCAATTTTTGTAAGTCCTCATCAGTGCGACGAACAGCCGCTGGCTTATAACTTTGTTCAAAATTGATTAAATAATCCAGAATTAAAACCTTGCCTTTAAGTTTACCACGATAAGCATCTAATTCAGCAGTATCTTTTGCAGAAATCAAAAGTACTTCTCCACTTTGTGGACCATTTGATCCTGCGCTCCAAGTTTTAGGATAAGCAATAAGTGACCTATACCAAGGGGTAGTCATAGACACATAAGATTTTTCTAATTCCCATCCTTTTCCAAAATCACCCCAAGGGTCCAATCTGGAATTAACCAAACCCCATTGGGTAAATTGATTCATAGCGTAATTAGCAGCACGCATAAATCCAGGGGAATTAGTAACCCTTGGACCACTTACTTCAGTAATATTAAATGCGATATCCATTACTTTAGAATTTAATAGCCCTTCATTACGAATTTTTTTCATTACAACTTGATCAATACTTTCGGTTTGTGCAAATAATACAATAGGAAATACAAACAAAAAGGCCAACGAATAACATTTAATAAACTTCATATCAATTAATTTTTTATGATTGTAATTCCTTTAAAGCATTTACAAATACATCGAGCTCGTCAGTACTTGTATAAACATTAGGCGTTATCCGGCATCCAACTGCTCCAGAACCATCAATTTTAGCAGTAAATATTTTATACTTAGTAAATAATGTATCAGCCATATCCGCTGGCTTCATTCCTCTTATACCAACATTAGCAATACCACAAACGCGCGCCGGATCGGAAGGCGTATTTATAATTATATTTGGAAGATCCCGAACTTTCGAGGTCCAGTAATTTTGTAAAAATCTTAAGCGCTCTTCTTTTCTTTCTCCACCTAAAATATTGTAGTAATCAATTGCTGCACCAATAGCAAGATGTGTGTGTGCAGGGTGAGTGCCTGTGTGGCCAAGGCGTGTAACATCATCTATATTTTTTTCACCTGCAGCCAAAAGTGGCCATACCTTTCCAATATTTTTTTTGTTCACGTATAATATTCCGCAACCTAAAGGAACACTCATCCATTTATGAAGGCTGCTCCCGAAATAATCGCAATCAAGATCTGCAATGGAAAATTTAAAATGCGCAAATGAATGAGCGCCATCCACCATTACCTGAACTCCTCTCTTATGTGCCATATCACATATTTTTCGGATAGGTAAAATTTGTCCTGTAATATTAATCATATGCGAAACCATAAGAAGTTTCGTTTTATCTGTAATTGCAGATGCATAAACATTAACAATATCATCATCTGATTTTGGAATATTCGGAACTGATACCACTTTATTTATTACACCATACCTTTTTGAAACCTGATTAAACATAGCACGCATTGTTCCATAATCTTGTTCAGCCATGATTGCTTCATCACCTGGCTTCCAATCAAATCCGCTAATAACCAAGTCAAGCGATTCCGTAGTATTTCGAGTAATGATAAGCTCATCCGCTTTACAGCCAGCTATTTCGGCAAGTTTCGCAGCCATGGCACGATTGGTTTTAACCTGATAATTTCGCATGTAATAGGAGCCATGGTAATTAACCTCCCTTACATGCCCAATAAATTTTTCCAATACTTGTTCTGGAACAAAATTATAATACCCGTTTTCAAGATTAATATAATCAGGTTTTAGTTTATACCCTTGTCGAATACTAGTCCAGAAATCCTCATCTCCTGCTAATTCTTTTACAGGCACAGAAGCATATTTCTTTACAACCTGTGCCATGCCGTCAATGCTAAGCATTGCGCCTAAGCTTCCAAAAGTTGCATTTTTTAAAAATGTTCGCTTATTCATATTGTTATTTCAATTTAGATTAATACAAAATTAAAAAAATTGTATTAAGTAAAATTCTTCTTCTCTAAATAATTTCAAATATTCATATTATTAATCGTTCTCAGTAAAAGGCATCCAGACCTTCATTTTTCCTATCTCCCTATTGGACCAAGCATAATAAGGAATAGCTGTAATATCAATTTTTTCCGATGTTGATGTTGAGGAAGCTGTTCCATTAATGGTAACCACTCCATCCAGCAAATCTTTCCTGTATTTCGACTTTAAACCCGAAGAGAGCAGATACAAATCATTCTCACCCTCAAAACAACGTTTATTGTCAGTTTCTTCAACACAATAAACTAATGGACCGCGCATCATAACTACCTTGCCATGGGTATCCTCTATTTTTGAATTGCCAGCTACCAGCCGTATATTCATCTCCAACGCTAGTTCAACCTTATCTCCTTTTTTCCATTTTCTTTGGATGACTGCATACCCCATTTCTTGACTAAAGTTGAGGACTCTAACTCCATTAATTTTCAGAATCACTTCATTCCCCGGAATTGATTTGCCGTTAACAAAATGGTAAAGGCCTCCTGGTAGCAATTCACCTTGCGCCCATCCCGGTATTCTGAAATGTAAGGTGAAATCCACTGGAAATTCCGGTTCAACCTTTAGGCTTATTAGCCCTTCCCATGGATAATTCGTTTCCATAGTCAAAGAAATTTTCTGATCTGCAATATCAATTTTTGCTTTATTCCCAATAAACTGATTAATATAAATCGCATTATCTGTCTTGCCATAAATATTGGACCCTATTTCAGGTAAAAAACGGACAATATTGGAGGGACAACATGGGGGATCATCCCATTGACTCCGCATGACTTTGCCCTGGGATTGCAAGGGATTGGTATAAAAGAATTTGTCTCCACTTATTGAAACACCAGCTATAGCCGCATTATACATGGTAAGCTCTTGTAGGTCAGCATATTTTGTATCACCATGTAACAGTGTCATCCTTTTGTTCCAGAATGTAAGCCCAATACTGGAACAGGTTTCGGAATACGCCTTGTCATTCGGAAGTAAATAGGCTGAACCAAACCCCTCATCATGAAACTGCTTAGTGCCAATACCTCCGGTGATGTATAATTTTTTACCAACTATATCCTTCCATAAGGAATCCAAGGCAGGCAGGTATTTTGTTTCTTTATTTTCATTAGAAATATCTGCCATTGCAGAATAGAGATAGGTAGCCCTTACGGCATGACCAACAGCATAGAACTGCTGGGTAACAGGAAGGTGGTCCTGCATATAAGAAGGAGGACGCCAACGGTTTGGCTTATTTGCATTGGGATCTTGATCAGGCGGAGCAACTTTTTCTGCTGTCATCCTCTTCGGATCCCCACGTTCGTCAACAAAAAAAGTAGATAACGCGAGGTACTTTTTTTCACCCGTTGCTTTATATAATTTAAAAAGGGCAAGTTCAATTTCTTCATGCCCGGGCACATCCAGCCGCTTATGCGGTCCAAATACTGAATCTATATGGTCAGCACATCGTATCGCCGCATCTAAGAATTTTCTTTTACCAGTCACCTGGTAATAAGCAACAGCTGCTTCAATCATATGACCAGCACAATATAATTCATGTTTCTTTGGAAGGTCGGTCCACTTCTTTGAAATATCATTTACCGTCCAGTAGGTAAAAAGATACCCGTCTGGTTCTTGGGCTGCCACAATCCGGTCAATCAATGAATCGATTATAAGTTCCAGTTCCCGATCAGGAGTATTACTTAAAGCATAAGCGGCTCCCTGAATTATTTTATAAACGTCTGAATCACCGGCAACATTACCTTTGTGTTTACCTATCTTTTTTTTCGAAGCAATATCAAAATTATTCATTGAAGAGGCAGATTCCTTCAATGCTGCCCTGATACCGATTAATCGGTTTTTATCAATTTTGGGCTTCCAAAATTGATCGGTGATGATTACTTGTTGATAAGAAACGGTTTCAATTTTTTTGACGGGTAGTTTGTTTTGCCCGTTATCAAATAATAAAACAGGCGCATCTTTTAATTGAGCAAATACTGCGTTTGCAATAAAAAGAAGTACAGAAAATAAAAAGTGCGCTGTTTTCATTTTTTTTGTATGAGGTGCTTAAAGTGCCGCCTTGTATTTTCCGCAAAGCAGATCCAGTGAATCACCGATCAGAAATAATATCCTAAAAAAAGGGCTATTTCAAATAAGTATGAAAATAGCCCTTTAAGAATATATTGTATTTTAACAACTATGCGATCAATATAAATTTAATACCCCGGGTTTTGTTTTAGGGATGTATTTAATGTTAGTTCATTGGAAGGAATTGGTAATAGGTAGTTTCTGTCTGGTTTAAAGCCCCATCCTCCGTTCGC
>CAMCQW010000174.1 GCA_945877045.1 Chryseobacterium gleum | reverse complement strand
AGTTGGAAAAACAACCACCATCGGTAAACTAGCTTACCAATTTAAACAAGCGAATAAAAAAGTGGTGCTTGGTGCAGCAGATACCTTTAGAGCAGCTGCAGTTGAACAACTAATTATATGGGCTGAGCGCGTAGGTGTACCAATTGTACAACAAGGAATGAATGCTGATCCCGCTAGTGTGGCTTTTGACACCCTACAATCTGCAAAATCTCAAGATGCTGATGTGGTCATTATCGATACCGCAGGTCGATTACATAACAAAATTAACCTCATGAATGAGTTGACCAAAATAAAAAAGGTCATGGAAAAAGTGGTTCCCGGTGCGCCTCATGAGATCCTATTGGTGATTGATGGTTCAACAGGTCAAAATGCTTTCGAACAAGCCAAACAATTTTCACTGGCAACAGAAATAAACGCACTTGCCGTTACTAAATTAGATGGTACAGCAAAAGGAGGCGTGGTTATAGGTATCTCTGATCAAATGAGTATCCCTGTTAAATACATAGGTGTTGGAGAAAAAATGGAAGATCTGCAACTCTTCGATCGAACAATCTTTGTAGATTCCTTGTTCAGCAGTTAGTTCTGTAATAATTCTTTTTATATTTGGGTTGTCATAGAAAAATGTCCATCTTGAATTAAAAGTAGCATGCTAAAAAAAGAATCAATGAAATACTTTCGTTTTTTAATTCCAATATATTTCATCCTAATAGGATTTCAACTTCACAGCCAACAATGGGTTACCATGATGCAAGATCCGACGGCTAATTTTTATGACATTCAAGCCGCTTTTAACAGCTATTGGGAGGGGAAAACAATCGAAAAAGGAAAAGGTTACAAAGCGTTCAGGCGTTGGGAGGCCTACATGGAACCAAGGGTTTATCCTTCTGGAAACACGGCGCTTCCATCACAAAATGCTCAAAATTATAAACAATGGGAAGCGGATTTAGCAGCAGCCGGAATTGAAAAATCAGTTGCAGGAAACTGGACCTTAATGGGACCAGTTGGCAAACCCGTTGGTGGTGGGGCTGGTAGATTAAATTTCATCCGATTTCACCCAACAATTGCCAATACTATTTATGTTGGTGCCGCGGACGGTGGATTGTGGAAAACGACGAATGGAGGTGGGAACTGGACAACTAATACAGATTTATTAGGTGTTATTGGCTCTTCAGATATTGCTTTTGATCCGATAAATCCATCCATCATGTATCTAGCCACAGGTGATGCCGATGGCTCAGATTGTTACAGTATAGGTGTTCTAAAATCCATTGATGCAGGTACAACATGGCAAACCACTGGACTAACCTGGACACCAGGACAATCAAGACGAATTGTTAAAGTAATCGTTAATCCTGCAAACCCACAATTAGTAATGGCTTTTGGAAGCAGTGGAATTTACCGTTCAACAAATGGAGGGACAACCTGGACACAACCAACTGGATCATTTACAGGAATTAAGGATGCTGAAATTAATCCTGGAGATCCAACGATTCTATATGCTGCGGGGACAAGCTTCAAGCGATCAACGGATAGCGGTCTGACCTGGACCACTATTCCAACAGGCTTAACTAATATATCTCGTTTAGCAATTGGTGTTACACCCGCAAACAGTGCTTGTGTTTATTTGATAGCAGGAAATAGCACTGGTAATAATTTTCTAGGTTTTATTCGTTCGGTCGATAACGGTGCCACCTTTACCACTCAATCAACGAGTCCTAATGTTCTTGGATCAAATGAGGGCATAGGCGTAGATACTGGTGGCCAGGCGTGGTATGATTTAGCAATTGGGGTCTCGCCAACTAATGATCAAGAAATTATGGTTGGTGGGATAAATATGTGGAAGTCATCAGACGCTGGAATAACGTGGACTTTAAATTCACATTGGACAGGGTCTTTCAATAAACCCTATGTTCATGCTGACATTCATGACATCGTTTATTTAAATGGAACGACGATATATTCCGCTAATGATGGGGGAATTAATAAATCCATCGATGGCGGTGCATCATGGACAGATCGTAGTGCAAATTTAGCAATCGCCCAACAATACAGAATTGGTTTGTCAGCTTCAAACCCCAATTTAATTATTGCAGGCCACCAAGACAATGGAACCAATCGCTACAATGGAACCAATTGGAAAAGAGTATATGGCGGCGATGGCATGGATTGCTTCATCGATAGAACAAATGATAATATTATAGTTGGATCCTATATATATGGCGACTATTATCGATCAACGAATGGTGGAAACTCTTTTACAAGTATTATGAGCGGAATACCTGCAGGTGGGAAATGGTTAAGCGTTATACATCAAGATCCAATTACTGCGAATACCTATTATGCAGGTGGGAGGGCTGAACTTTATAAAACAACAAATTCAGGAACCGCATGGACAGCACTAGGGACACCAACAGGGACTGGAAATATTACTGAATTCGCTATCGCCCCGAGCAATAACCAAATCATTTATTCACTTAAGGTTGGAGCGAATGCAATATCAAAATCGACTGATGGTGGGGCAACATTCACGGCTATATCAGCCGGATTACCTACTAATTCTAGCCCGCTGTATATTTCCATTTCTAATACAAATCCTGATTTTGCCATTGTTGTTTATTCTGGCTATGTCGCAGCAAACAAGGTATTTAAGACCACAAATGGAGGCACTACATGGACAAGTCTAGCCGCAGGATTACCAAATGTACCCGTGAATTGTGTTGTATATGAGAATAATTCACCAGTAGACGCTTTTTATATTGGGACAGACATTGGTGTCTTTTATAGAGATAATAATCAAAACACATGGATTGCCTTTAATACCGGCCTACCCAATGTATTTATTAGTGATTTAGAAATCTATTATCCAACAGCTAGATTGCGCGCAGCAACCTATGGTCGAGGAACATGGGATAGTGACTTGTACACTGTAGTTCCACAAATTCCTGTTGCAAATTTAACAGCCAATTCCACAACGCTCTGTGCAGGCAATTCAATCACTTTCTCCTCAACATCTTCCGGAATACCTACCACTTTCGCTTGGTCTTTTCCAGGAGGAACTCCCTCAACAAGTACGAACGCATCAGAAAACGTTACTTACGCAAATTCAGGAAGCTACGACGCTACCCTCATCGCTACCAACTCGCAGGGTTCAGATACCCTTACCATTACAAACTATATAACCGTACTAAGTGGAAGTGGTCAGCCGATTCCATTGATAGAAGGTTTTGTAAATGCTACTTTTCCACCCACGAATTGGTTACTGTATAACCTTGATGGAAATATAGGTACCTGGCAAAGAACTACCAATGCAGGAGTACTTCCTACTGCAGGAAATGCAATGATGTTTAATAATTATGGCAATGACGATAGGGGAAATAAAGATGAAGTTAGGACTCCACGACTAAATTTTAATAATCTATTCAATGCAAAACTGACTTTTGATGTGGCACACGCTGCATATAACACAAGTTATATCGATGGCTTAGAAGTTTTAGTTTCCAATGATTGTGGCGCCACTTTTACTTCCGTTTACAGTAAATCAGGGATAATATTAGCAACAGTACCAACGACAAACACTTATTTTACACCGACGGCCGGACAATGGCGTAATGATACCATAGACTTAAGCCAATACATCGCCCAAGAAAATATAATTATAGCATTTAGGAACCTGGCTGGTTATGGAAACAATATATACCTTGACAATATCAATATAATAGGAGATCCAATTCCCGTTCCACCTACTGCCAACTTCACCTTTACACCAAACAATTCGATTTGTACGGGTGACACTGTTTATTTCCAAAATACATCATTAGGAGATACTGGAACAGTAGTATGGTCATTTGATGGGGGAATACCGCCAACTTCCACCCAAAATAATCCTGTGGTTGTTTATAATGGAACAGGTAGTTTCAATTCGAATCTTATCGTTACAAATTCCGTTGGTATCGATAGCATGGAACAACAAAATAGTATTGTTGTAAATGAAACACCAAGTATCAACAGCGTTAACAACCAAACGATTTGTCTTGACGCATCATTAACTTCCATTGTATTTAGTGGTAGCAATGTTGGCACCAATTATACCTGGTCCAATACCAATCCAAGCATAGGATTAGCAGCATCCGGCGCAGGTACTATTAATTCATTTCTTACACAATCTGCAGGGGTTGCTATCATAACTGTTACACCAATTTTGGGGAATTGTACAGGTATAGCAAGCAACTTTACCATTACCGTAGAAGATTGTGCTAGTTTAGAAGGGAATACGAATTCCAATGATTTAATTATTTATCCAAATCCGACAAATGGGTTTTGCGTTTTAACGTGCGAATCAAATCTGATTGGTCATGTACTTACTATTTACAATGTCAACGGAAAAGTGGTGTATACGGATGTGATTTCCACAAAAGAGAAGCTGATCAACATGAATAATATTGCAGCAGGAATCTATTATTTAAGCATTCAAAATCAGGGTGGGTATAGAGCAAGAATTGTGAAATACTAAAGGTCTATTGAAAAGACACTTCTTTTTATAGTTGCTACTTATTCCCCTGAACTAAAACCCAATCTACCCAAGCATCTACTTGGTCGATAGAAGTTGGACGAAGGATAATTTCGCGCTTGTTGTTGAGAAGATAAACGGTGGGCGTTCCAAAAACATAATAATCCTTCACCACAGG
>CAMCQW010000173.1 GCA_945877045.1 Chryseobacterium gleum | reverse complement strand
ACGGCTCAGCGACTTTGTAATCGCCCATTTCATAATACAAAATCCCAAGATTGTTTAAACTACCCGCATAGTCAGGATGCTCTTCACCTAGGGCTTTCTTTTGAATCTCCAAGGCTTGTTTGTAATACGGCTCAGTGGCTTTGTAATCTCCCATTTCATAATACAACATCCCAAGATTGTTAAGGCTGCCCGCAACATAAGGGTGCTCTTCTCCCAAGGTTTTCTTATAAATTTCTAAGGATTGTTTGTAATACGGCTCAGCGGCTTTGTAATCGCCCATATATGAATACAATAGCCCAAGGTTGTTTAAACTGTTCGCATAGACATGATGCTCTTCACCTAAGGCTTTTTTTTGAATCTCCAAGGCTTGTTTGCAATATCGCTCAGCGGCTTTGTAATCGCCCATATCTGAATAAAAATTCCCAAGGTTGTTTAAACTCATCGCATAGTCAGGATGCTCTTCACCTAAGACTTTCTTTCTGATCGCCAATGCTTGTTTGTAATACGGCTCAGCGGCTTTGTAATCGCGCATATATGAATACAATCTCCCAAGGTTGTTTAAACTCATCGCATAGCTAGGGTGCTCCTCGCCAAGGGCTTTCTTATAAATCTCCAATGAATGTATAAAATACGGCTCAGCGGCTTTGTAATCACCCAATTCAGAATACAAAATCCCAATGCCCATTAAACTACCCGCATAGCTAGGATGCTCTTCGCCCAAGGCTTTCTTTTGAATCGCCGAGGCTTGTTTGTAATATGGCTCAGCGGCTTTGTAATCACCCAATGTCATGTACAAAATCCCAAGGTTGATTAAACTACCCGCATAACTAGGATCGTCTTCACCTAAGGCTTTCTTTTGGATCGCCAAGGCTTGTTTGTAATATAGCTCAGCGGCTTTGTAATCGCCCATTTTTGAATACAAAACCCCAAGGCTGTTTAAACTACTCGCATAGTCAGGATGCTCTTCACCTACGGCTTTCTCTTGAATCTCCAATGCTTGTTTGTAATATGGCTCAGCGGCCTTGTAATCACCCATATTCTTATAAAAAACTCCAAGGCTGTTTAAACAACTGGCATAATCAAAGCTTTCGGGATGGTGTTTTTCAAACAATTCAGCAGATTGTTTCCAATAGGAAATGGTAGAATCTTTATTTCCCCATGTATTATGCGGATTCCCCAAATACCGAAAACTAAGTGCAAACCAATAACTAGTATCTGTTTGCTCCTGCAGTGACAATTGATTCATTTTTCTAGCAATGAATAAAGCACTATCTTGTTTGTCCGCTTTTCTGTAGTCTAAAAACTGCTTTTGTAAGGCAGGGAAGTCGGTTTGGGCCTTTAAATTTATACTTGCAAGAATAAAGATTATCAGTAGAATTCGATTCATCTGTGAAAGGTACAAAATTTACCTCACCAACACAAACCCCGCCCATTTATTGGGATCAGTTGGGTAAAGGCGCCGCATTTCTTTTTGGGCCTTGGAAAAGGAAAGTACTGGATTTAGGGTTTTGGTTAAGTCCGCATAGAAAAGCGTCATCAGCTCCATCGTTTGTTTATCTGGGACAGACCATAGAGAGACAATTATTTGATCCACCCCTGCCAGTTTGAAGCCACGCTTCAATCCAAAAGTTCCTTCAGAGCCATCGATTTTGCCCAGCCCGGTTTCGCAGGCAGAAAGAACGACTAATTTAGTGTTCTTTAGATTAAGACTAGAAACTTCCAACGCTGTTAGTATGCCATTTTGGGCGGCACCGAGTTTGGTGAGGGTGTCACTTCCTGTCCAAGCCCAATTCCCTCCTGCAAGTATGAGTCCACTTCGAACCATTGGATATGGACTATAATGATAATTGTACATCACATTATTTTGCATATGGCTCGTATCACTGAATTTATCTTCGGGAAAAGCGTAACCATGGGTTGCTAAATGAAGTACACAATTTGCTTCTTTCCCTTCGAGATTGCTGACCTTCTCGCTGCTTGCCTCATCCCCTTCAATAAGTTGCGTTGTCCACATGAATGAGCTGACTTGTTGATTTATTTTCTCTACTTCTAATTTTGTACCTGGTAAATAAAGCAATTTTCCAGTAGTATTTTGACTATTATGGGTAGAAGGTTTTTTATTTTTATGTTTTTTCATGTTGGATTCAGATACTGGTAAATAATCATAATTTACCCCCCCTACCAAAGTAATTGTTTTACAAATTGGTTCTTTTTCTTTTTGTTTTAATCCCATTGCTAAATATCTTGTCGAAGTCAAATGATGAAGGGTAAATTGATCCATTAAATAACTTGCATTTTCTTCGCTTTCAGCGGATTCCGATTCAATTTCTATGCCTCGTTTGTCGATCTTTGCCTGTGAAATAACATCTCCTTTATCCTTGGCGCCATATATAGCATGAAATGGCACATTGTTTAATTCGCCAATAGGTGAATAATAAATGATTGAAACATCTTGAAGAAAATCTTCCATTGGTTTCCATATCAGAGGATAATAAGCACTGAAGCCAACCATAGGTGATATAGCTTGAAGTTCTTGTTCTTTACACAATTGAACAAGAATTGGATTTTTACCTTTCTTAAGAATGAGAGCGTTATAATGAACCAAACCATCTTCCTTATTGTCATATCGTACAAACTCAATTGCGGCCTCATTTGAGTTTAAATTTTGCTGTATTTGTTGCCATGTTATTGTTAAATTTTTCTTTTGTTGTGCAAATTCAGGAAAAGATAGATTTAAAAGAGATTGCAAGGAATCTATTGAATTTTCAATACGCTTAATTTCTTTTTGAGCTGTTTTTCCTTCTTTCATCAATTTTTCTATTAATTTATTTTTGATGGCTATTTCATTGCCAATATCTTCGTGGGATTTATCAAAATTGTTTCTTAATAATTTAGCTTCAAGCATTGTGCATTTTGAAAATAAAATTGCGTTGAAGTTTAAGCCCGCCGCTTGTTGGAGTTGTGCATATGATTGATTTGCAAACCACGAAAGATCATTATAAAATGATTTTTCCTTTTTCCACAATATTTCTTTTTCATTATCACTTAACCATTCAAAATTCAAACTTATTTTCTTGGTTTTTTGATCATAAATATCTGTGTAAAATGCATAAGCCTCACTCAATTTACCTTGTTTCATATAACACTTAGCCAATAAGCTTTTACTATCCAATGTATAATCATGATGCTCTCCCATAGTCTTTTGCATTATTTGTAGTGCTATTAGGTAATATTTTTCAGCCTCAACATATTCACCTTGTTCAAATAAAACATTCCCAATATTCCGATTGCTATTAGCAATCCAATAATTGGGAACATTATTATAAACTTTAATCCTAATTTCCAACGCTAACTTAAACAGACTATCGGCCATTGTATAATCGTGTAGAGACAAATAATTTCGACCTAAATCATTGACACAAATCGCATATATTGGATGGATTTTTCCGATCCCTTCAATCTTTTCGAATTTAATAAGGGCCTGTCTTAGATAACTTTGACCTTTTTCATAATTTCCCATTGAAGTATACATCGTGCCTAATTCATTGAGGATTTGAGCAAACCCCTCACTTTGTTCAGAAATGTTTTTTTGCATGTTAAATGCCAAAAGTAAATTTTCTTCTTGTTCTTCTTCATTTCCTATTCTATTTTTCAATGAAGCAATTTTTCTGAATATTAATGATAAATCAGGTGAATTTTTTCCCTTATAAATCTCCTCAAATATTACTAAAGCTTTATCATAATTTTCATCCGCTAATTTATAATTACTATTGTTCATATGGACATCTCCCATATATGAGTAAAGGGTTGCTACATCAAGTTGAGGTTCTTTAAAATGTATTAAATTGATTTCTAAAGATTTTTGAAAAAATGGAAGTGCTTTTTCATACAAACCAAGTGTGGAATAGAATACTCCTAAATTTTTTAAACTTTCCGCATAATTAAGATGATCTTCCCCTAAGGAAATCAAATAAATATTCATTGCCTTTTGAAAAAACACTAAAGCTGAATCATAATTGGAAGTTTTCAAATACAAGGTGCCCAACAAATTGAGTGATTTTGCATAAGCAGGGTGCTGATCTCCTAAAAGTATTAATTGCAACATTGCTGCTTTATTGGCAAAATTAATGGATTCATGATAGTTGGTTTTTGCATCAATGAAATAATTAGAAAAACCCAACATAATTTCAGCGTATTCATGACTTTCTGTCAATTCAAGTTCCTCCAAAAGATTGGATGAATGGTTATATGAATTAAAAGCGGAATCGTATTGAGAAACCGAAAAAGAAATATCTCCAAAAAGTTTGTGAATTTTAGCTGCTGTTGCTAATTTTTCAAAATTCGGATTTGCCAAAAGAATTGAATCCACAGAAAGTAAATGTTTTTTCGCTAAGTCCAGTTTTGAGGATCTTAACGCATTTTGACTCATTTCAAAAAGACCAGTACATTTTACCTCTGTCTTAAATGGTATAGTTCGAATTATACTCCACCATTGATCATAATAGAGTTCTGCTTGAGCAAAATCACCTTGTTCTTGTTTTACCTTAGCGAGACTACCAATGGTCAAATAAAATTTGGTGCTATCATTTTTATAATATACTTTTTGATAATCAATAGCTTCATTAATTAATTGTTCTCCTTCCTCAAGATTTCCCATTTCAAGATTTAGAATTCCAAGACTATTCTTCATTCTAGCTTGACCAGAAAGATCA
>CAMCQW010000172.1 GCA_945877045.1 Chryseobacterium gleum | reverse complement strand
AAATATCCTGCATATAAAGCCTTAGTAAATGAGTACCATGACGGAATTCTCCTTTATGAAGTAATGTCAGATAAAGTATGGAATAAAGCGGTGAAGGATACCAGTGGTTTGCGCATGTATTTTAATAAAAATCGTGAAAAATACCTTTGGCCTAATAGATTGGACGCAACGATTTATGAATGCCTGAATAATGATATTGCATCGAAAGTATATGGTATGCTTACTAATGATACCATTAATTCTAAACATGTTATTGAAGTAATAAACAAAAACACGGAGTTAAATTTAAAAGTTAAAATGAATAAATTTGATGTCAGTCAAACGCCAATGTTAAAGGATCGCAATTTAAATGTTGGATTGAATAATGCCTATGAGTTTGACGGTAAATTTTATGTCGTGAAAGTAGCTGCTAATTTACCAATTATGCAGAAAGAATTTCAAGAGGCAAAAGGCGCATCTACATCTGATTATCAAAATTATTTAGAACAGGAATGGCTGAAGGAATTAAGGGTGAAACACCCAATCGTTGTTAATAAAAGCGTGCTTTACGGTTTAGATAAGAAATGATAAAACAACTTTTTTTAGTCGCTCTCTTTCTTACTTGTATTGCTGATTTTTTTGCACAAGGAAAGGTTGTAGATAAAATTATTGCTCAAGTAGGTGATAATATTATCTTGCTTTCTGACATTGAAAGTCAAAAAATACAAGCAGAACAGGCTGGTGTAGTAATTACTCCTATGATGGATTGTAATTTACTCGAGCAAATTATGTTCGAAGAGCTTTTTGTGAATCAGGCTAAATTAGATAGTATCATTATTTCTGATGAACAAGTTGATTCGGAAATGGAAAATCGAATTCGAGTGATTCAAAATAAAATGGGAAGTCGCGAGAAATTAGAAGCTTTTTATGGCAAATCAATCTCGGATATTAAAGATGAGTTTAGAGGTGTTATTAAGGAAAAGTTGCTTGCTCAAGAGATGCAACGTTCTATCACGGAGAATGTGAGCGTCACACCCAAAGAAGTACAAGCTTATTTTAATTCGCTGATTGCGGATAGTATTCCGTTTATTAATATGAAACTCAGCTTTCAACAAATTGTGAATTATCCTCAAATAACAAAAGCAGATAAATTAATTGCGTATAATAAACTTGGTGAAATACGGAATGATATTGTTGTGAATGGAAAGTTATTTGAAACGCAAGCGAGAATTAATTCAGATGATTATGGAAGTGCTCAATTAGGAGGGAAAATTGTCGGTACGAAAGGGATGATGGTACCCCAATTTGAAGCAACTGTTTTTAATCTGCGACTAAATGAAGTTTCGGAGATTATCGAAACAGATTTTGGTTACCATATCATTAAACTGATAAGTAGAAAGGGCGATGATTATGTATGTTTACATATTCTTAAAAGACCAGAATTTAATAATTCATCCCTCGATTTGTCCGCTAATTTAATGGATTCTTGTTATGCTTTACTCAAGCAAAATAAGATAACGTGGGATGATGCGGTAATAAAATTTTCTAATGACGCCCTGACAAAACAGAATCATGGCATTATAACGAATCCATACAATGGTGATCAAACATGGAATATGGAGGATTTGAACGAAGTGGATCAGCAGATCTATCTTTTAACAGATGCAATGGAAAAGGGCGATATCACCTCCCCTAATTTATATGCCGATTTATTCGAAAGAAAACAGGGGATTCGGATCGTACGCTTAATGGGAAGGTATCCGCAACATAAAGCAAATCTAACAGATGACTACGCTTTAATTAAAGCGGCTGCAGAAAATGATAAAAAACAGAAAGCGCTAGATAGTTGGCTCAAATCAAAAATTGGAAATGCGTATGTTAGAATTGATGAAGATTATGTGAATTGTAATTTTCGATTGGACTGGGGTGTAAAACAAAATTAAAAGTTAAGAATATGTCGGATAAAGATAAGTTAGATCAATTTGTACAGCATATAAATGCATTAAAACAAGAGATTCATAAGGTAATTATTGGTCAAGATGAAGTGGTGGATCAAGTGTTGATTTCAATGTTTTCGCGTGGACATTGTCTGCTGGTTGGTGTGCCAGGTTTAGCAAAAACCTTATTGATAAATACAATCGCTCAATCGTTGGGCTTAGGGTTTAGTAGGATCCAATTTACACCGGATTTAATGCCTTCTGATATTATCGGTTCAGAAATATTGGATGAAACAAGGAATTTTAAATTTATTAAAGGTCCTCTATTTTCGAATATGATTTTAGCCGATGAAATTAACAGAACTCCTCCAAAAACTCAATCTGCTTTATTAGAGGCAATGCAAGAACGCCGTGTTACGGCTGCTGGGAATACGTATCAGTTGGACGCTCCATTTTTTGTCTTAGCAACGCAAAATCCAATAGAGCAGGAAGGAACTTATCCATTGCCTGAAGCTCAATTAGATCGATTTATGTTTAATATTTGGGTCGATTATCCTTCATTCGTGGAAGAGATGGCTATCGTTAAAACGACGACATCGGATATGAGTAATACTATTAATTCTGTCCTTTCTGGACAAGATATTATCGAATACCAAGATTTAATTCGACGGATTCCTGTGGCGGATAATGTCTTAGAATATGCAGTTAAATTAGTAGGGAGTACAAGGGTTAACAGTGATAACGCGACAGAAATTACTAAAAAATACATCACTTGGGGTGCAGGTCCAAGGGCATCACAATATTTAATTGTTGGGGCTAAATGCCATGCCGCTTTGATGGGTAGGTATTCTCCAGATATTGATGATGTGAAGGCTGTAGCGAAACCAATTCTTCGTCACCGTTTGGTGAAAAATTATAAAGCAGAAGCAGAAGGTTATAGCATGGATAGAATTATTGAAACCCTTCTTTAATTCTTCGTTGCTACTTTAATGACTAATAAACAACTTATTAGCTACTGCATTTTGAGGCTTTTACGCTATTAAAATTAAATTGTTGATAATAAAGATTTTTTCTAGTTGCAACTAAAATGATTAATTTTTATTTTTAACGTAAATTAAATTATGTTCGACGACGACGAGGAAGACGATTTTTCTGAAAATAAGTTAAATGAGGATATCGAGTACTTCGAATCACATTTGAATGGTGCTTCTATGGGATTTTTAGATAGTGACCGTTTGGAAGCTCTGATCGATCATTTTTTAATTAATGGCCAATATGCGAAGGCAAGGGCCGCGTCTGAATTAGGTAATTATCATTTTACTTACAATCCCTTGTTTAATCTTAGATTAGCGCAATCCATGAGTGGTTTGGGTTTATTAACAGACGCATTAGATATTCTCAATCAGATTGAAAAAACTACGCTGAATCATGTCGAGTTACAATTAACAAAAGCAGCCATATTTAGTCAATTAAGAGATCCTAAAAATGCCATAAAGTATTTTAAATTGGCATTGGAGTTTTGTGAAATCGAGGATCGCGATGATGTTTACCTTGATATTGCCATGGAGTATCAAAATATGGGCGATTATAAAGAGGCATGTAAAGTTTTAATGGAAGCGTTAAAAGTAAATCCTCAAAATGAAGCTGCTTTATACGAAATAGCGTTCTGTTATGATCAATCGGGTAATTACGAAAAAGCAATAAAATGTTATTCTAATTTTATAGATGAAAATCCTTTTTCCTTTACTGCTTGGTATAATCTAGGAAATGCTTTCTCCAAATCTGAGAAGTATGAAAAAGCATTGTGGGCATACGATTATTCAAGCTTAATTAATCCATCATTTGGCCCGGTGCATTTTAATATGGGAAATGCTTATTTGTCGCTGGAAAAATACCACCAAGCAATTGAAAAATTTCAAACTTGTATTGAGTTAGACGGTGAAGATGCTATGGCACTTTGTTATATTGGAGAGGCCCATGAGCAATTGGATGAGTTCGAATTGTCTCGTCATTATTATCAATTAAGCTTGGCATTAGCACCTACCTTACCGGAGGCTTGGCTAGGACTTGGAATCATTGAAGATTTACAAGGAAATACAAAAGAAGGAATTGTTCTTATTCAAAAAGCAATGGATTTTGATCCGGAAAATGCGGCAATACATCATGTTTTAGCAGGAGCTTATGAAAAGATTAATTGTAATGAAGAAGCTGATAAGTACTATCAGTCTTCTTTGGCAATTGATGCTGAAGATGAAGATTGCCTGACGGATTATATTGCATTTAAAGCAAAACAATCTTCAAAGGATGCCATGCAATTTTTACGGACTTTTACAGCAAATCATTTAAATGCAATTTCAGCGGTTTTAGAGGTAAACTTAAATTGGATGATTGGCCAGAAAAAAGAGGCGCTTGAATTGTTTACGAAGTGCTTGTCGGAAGATCAAGATAAAGCAAAACAATTATTTGAAATAAATCCTTCATTGCTAGATGATAAGGATTTCGTAACTTTGTTCCAAGATGAATGATTTAAACTTTACATTACCCTTTATCCCCAGTCGTACCGAAAAACCAAGGAATCAAGGGATAACGATGATGATGGATAAAGGACTTGGTTTACGAGAGACCGAAGACTTTATCGAGGCATCCGAGCACTTAACTGATATCGTGAAATTTGGTTTCGGCACTTCTTATGTTACGAAAGATTTCGAGGCTAAAATAAAATTATATAAAGCTGCGGGTATTAGACCGTACCTTGGTGGCACCTTGTTTGAAGCCTTTTATGCGCGTGGATGTTACGATGATTATTTGCGA
>CAMCQW010000171.1 GCA_945877045.1 Chryseobacterium gleum | reverse complement strand
GTGAAACAATGGCATCCCGACAAGTTTCAAGAGGGCGATCCATTAAGAGAGGAAGCAACGATTAAAGGGCAGCAAGTGGTTGATGGCTACCATTTTTTAGTGAGTATTGCTCCAGAAACAAAAGCCGCAAATTTGGCTGAATATACCACTACCGTGATTGAAAGTGGCATCGCAGATTTTAAACACAAAGGACTTTTATTAGAGATTACCTTCACTGATGGTTCGACCTATGAATATTTCGGGGTGAACGCGAATGTGTATAAAAAGTTGATTAATTCAGATAAGCAAGTTCGTTTTGCCAAACGATTTATTTACGATAGTTACTTGTATCGAAAATCAAAAAAAGCAACAGAGGGAGAAGAGTAGGGGACGATTTTAATCTCTTGCTATTTTTGATTTTCAGTGCAAGAATGATCGTGTATCGTTTCATAATAGTTGATTTTAGAGTGAATTATTTTGTTGATGCCTCAACATTTTTGCTCGAGTACATTAGAAGAAACGCAATGGAAATTTTTGGTAACAAAAAAAGATGGCAAGTAGTGTTGGCGCAATAAAAATGATTCCAAGTAAGGTGTTTTGCACGAATGCTTGCTGGCACTTTTATTGATAATTAGATCATAAATAGTATTTTTGGGCAGCAAAACTGATAAAACGGCTAACGTAATTTTAATGAAGAATTTAATCTTTTGTACCTTATTCATTAATGGCTTGGTTTTTACAACGAGCGCACAATGCGATCCTTTAACGATTGTGGTCTTGGGTTCATCCACTTCTTTTGGAACTGGGGCATCTCATCAAGACAGTTCGTATGTAGGTCGTTATTCTCGCTTTTTAGCAGATTCCGTTAACAAAGATTGTGTTATTTACAACCTGGCGCTTTCAGGTTATACAAGCTATCAAATTCAAGCTTCAGGATTTATCCCTCCGAAGAAAAGGTGGAAGCACCAACCCGATACACTTAGAAATATTACGTACGCCCTTTCTTTGCGTCCCGATGCAATTCTTCTCAATTTTCCCTCAAATGATGCCGGTTGTAATTTTACCCTGCAGGAGCAAAAAGACAATTTCAAACGTGTGACCGAACTAGCTGATTCGGCTGGAATTCCGTATTGGATTACCACTACACAACCTAGAAATTTTACAGGGGATCCATTAGCGAATCAGAAGAAATTGTTACTCTCTGAAATGAAAAAGATATTAATGGAGTTATACCCCGAAAACTATATCGATTTTTATGAAGGTCTTCAAAGTAGTAATGGAAATATTTTACCCCAATATAATAGCGGCGACGATATTCACCTCAATGACTTAGGTCACCAACTTCTCTTCACACGCTTGAAGAACAAAGGGATTCATCGTTTACTTTGTGAATAAACTAGTGCTAACTCGTACAACTTTTTTCGTTGGTTTCTTTTGCAAACACTTCTGAATGGGAGATTAAAATCCAAGTTGCCATTCCAATGATTACCTTCAAAATACGGACATTCAAATTAGTAAGATACATAAGTAGGATTTTTTGTAAAATTTCTAATGCCAAGGAACTAAATTAAGTAATTTAATTGGAAGGTATCGTAAAAGTCAAATAGCTACATATGAACCAACAAAACCTATTTTTTACTATTTTTGTCCCATGAAATTGATTTTTGTACTTCTGTGTAGTTTATACTTAGCATCTTGTGCCCAATTGAATTACATTAAAGATGTCGTTCCTATTACGCAAAAGCATCAAATTATTGCTGTGCTTCCGCCAATTACCACCATCGAACGGAAAATATGGATGTCGGATGATAAGTACAAGGAGATGACCATTCAAAAGCAAAATGAATTACAACAAAAACTCATTAAATCGTTCGAATATCGTTTCAAAAATGGGACCTCCTTTGTTGAGATTATGGATGTGCAATTAACGAATGATATCATAGCTCCCTTGGGATATCCTCAAGTTCAGTTGACTCCTATTGAATTGTGTAAAAGATTAAATGTGGATGCCGTGGTAGAAAGTCGAATTGATATTCGGGAACCCACTAATGAATTAACGGCGCTTGTTTTTCAAAACAATGGAATTACGAATTTGTATACCAACACACTTAATTTGAAAGCAACACTCTACGACACCTTGCATTCCGTCCCACTCTGGGAATTAGTAGATGTCCGCTTTGGTTACTTGGGCTCTATTAAATTATCAATGCAACGGAAATCCATTAGCCGCACAACCCGAAATTCGCCTTATAACATCAAGAAAAATCCCTTTAAAAAATTATATTTGGAAAGTATTAAAGAGCAGTAGAGGGGGATTCTTTCTATTTAGCTACATAACTTATCTGCAGCGTTAAGATTTATTAATTCAAACATTTTTCTAAAAACGGCCTAAAAAAGCTATATTTGATTAAAATTCATATTTAAATTATTGATTCGTAATTTGTTATTTAAAACATACCCAACTAAATAAATCAAGAAACTATGAAAACAAAACAACTATTATTAGTTAGTACAATGTATCTATTGGCAAGCTTCCAAAGTGTCGTACCTAAATTAAATATGATTGAAAATACTAGCGATATAGCTAGTCAAGTAAAATCAAACCCTACGGATGCCTCAAAAATAATGATTGGTACTTGGGTAGGTGAAATGAATGGAAAGCAACTAACCGTTGTAATAACCAATGTAGTGGGTTCAACAATTACCGGGTATAATATACTCGGAAATACAAGAAGAGCGTTAAGCGGTTATTTTCAAATTGGCACATGGGATCAACCATGTTCTAAAGCGTACGATGTCACATTGAGTGAGCCAGGAACAGACAAATGGGATGGCGTCTTTACGATAAAGTTTGTTGGATATACCAATACAGACGAAGAAGGCTCTAATTGTGTAGGTCCCTATTCTGGAGCCGAGGCCTCAGGTTCGTGGAAAGCAAATAATGGAAAACTAGCGCATGAATTTCAGTTAGAAAAAAAATAAACTTATCAAATGAGAGAAATAACCATAGGTAGAGGTCAAGACAATGACATAACTATCAACGACGCTAGTGTTTCAAGGCATCATGCTACAATCATTCAATCTTCAAGTGGAATTATGATTAATGATAATGGCTCTAGCAATGGAACCTTCATAAATGGAAATAGAATCCAGGGTGAATGTGAATTGTCAAACAATGACATTTTAAAATTAGGATCCGCACTAATTCCTTGGATGAATTATGTTGGTTTAAAAGAGCAAAGTCATTCTCTTCAAACAAAAATAATCAAAGAGGAAGTGCCTATACCAACCCACAGACCTTCGCAGGCAGTAGAATCAAGCAATGTTCAAAATCAAAATGTTCAACAACATGTAATAGTTCAACTAGCAGGTAGCCCTTCCAATGGTTTGGGAACAGCTGGATTTGTACTTGGACTTGTAGGTTTGATCATTTTTCCAATCGGCATTGCTTTTGGCCCATTAGGCTTTATTTTTTCTTTTGTAGGTTTATTCAAGATTCCGAGAGGTTTAGCAATTGCGGGATTTATTCTTTCACCTCTTGGTTTTATTATTTCATTAATTTTTTGGTCTAGAGTGGGTTAACGTTTCGCTTGACTTAATTGGGCTAAGTAGCTAATGTAATTATTAGTAAAATGGTTAAAAGGCCCGAACTGCACGCACGGTTGCTCTCTTTCTCTTTGGCTGGTTGGCGGCGTAACCCAAGTCGCCGCTGAAGGCGTCAGCACTGGTAGAGTCAAAATCGGTACTGCTCCAAAAGTAAGTAGATAGGCCTGGTATGATGTGTTTTTGAGTATATAACAACTTTAATTCATTCTTCGTAGGCAAATACCAATCGGAATAACCATTCAAATTCAAATTTTGACATTTTTCCATAGCCGAATACCAATCAAATGGACCAAGATTTCTTTCAGTACAGATCTTTCCATGTTTTCCTGAATTATCCAAATAAAAAACAATACCACCTTGGTGCTTTTGTCCAATTTTTAACTTGGTTGTTTCTATTTGCGTAATCGCAAGATTAATTTCTTTATCAGAAACAGATTTTACTTCTAGTATTTTATTATAATTAATTTTTAAAGAGCGTTTTGTTGGGTCTTTTTCTGTTGCTTGTTGGATGCTTGAGTCCCAAATAGTATGGGTTAAAGGCAGGGGTTCTTTTAATATTGAAACTTGAATTTCAGGTAAAGAAAATTCTACTGAATCATACGGTTTTTTATTCATAACCAACTGCCACAAAACAACTCCCAAACTGTATACATCTGTTTGTTTAGTAACATCTGCTGTGTTTTTCACCTGTTCTGGGCTCATATACAAAGGTGTTCCCATTTGCTGCATTAAACCAGTTTTAGTGTAATCAACAGCACCTTCATTTGTATTCTTAGCAATTCCAAAATCCAATAATTTTATCTGGCCATTTTTTGTCACCATGAAATTAGATGGTTTGATATCTCGATGGATTAAACCTTGCTCATGAACATACTCTACAGCTAAAATCATTTGATTGAAAAACCCTTCTATTTCAGCTCGTGCTAATTCGCTTTTTTTATACAAAAACGCTTCTAAAGTTTGCCCTTCAATGTGTTCCATCACAAAAGCAACGATATCTCCAGCATCGATTAAATCAGTTACTTTAATGATATTGGGATGCGACATTTGCGCTAAACTTCTTGCTTCAGCTAGAAAGCGTTTTCGGATATTTGCATTTTGAACGTAATCTTCTTTAAGAATTTTTATGGCGACTTTATTTCTTAACGATATATGCTCTGCTAGATAA
>CAMCQW010000170.1 GCA_945877045.1 Chryseobacterium gleum | reverse complement strand
CAAGCGACCCTGCAGAAACCATTATAAAAACATCCAACCAATGGCCGGTTAAAATTATAAGCCCAACAAATGTTAAAATTCCAAAATTTCTTTTCGCATCACGAGACATTAAAATCAACATAGGAAAAGCAAAATTGATTATAAACATCGCAAAGTATAAAAATTTAAAATTCTCAATTCGCATAACAAAATAAGTAACCTCTTCCCCGATGTTAGCATACCAGATCAGCATAAATTGAGAAAACCACAAGTACGACCATAAAAACGAAGTAGCAAAAGTCCACTTTCCTAAATCGTGAATATGAGATTCATTTACTTTAGGTAAATAACCCAACTTTTTTAAATACATGGTAGTAATTACTAATACCACCATAGAAGAACACCACATTCCAGCGAATGTATACCAACCATACAAAGTAGAGAACCAGTGCACATCAATAGACATTAACCAGTCCCATGCGGACGTAGAACTAAAAACAGCAAAGAAAACCAGAAACATTGCACCTCGTTTATAATTTTTGAAATGAAGATCTGTCCCGCCAACTACATCTTCTTCCAGCGAACGTTTCTTAAATCCTCGTAAAAACAAGTAGTAGGTTGTGAAATAAATCAAGGTTCTAATCCAAAAAAACCAAACATTAAGATAGGCTGTTTTTCCCTGTATTATTTCGTCATGTTTAACCACTTCGCTATCCATCCAAATATAAATGTGTGCTCCGTCAAGAAGAGTGATTATTAATAAGAATAAACCCAACAAGCCCATTCCATAAGGCAGAAAGCCTGCTACAGCTTCAATAACTCTTTTAACAGAGGCATACCAACCTGATTCCGTTGCATAATTTAAAGCGAGGAAAAATAATGCGCCAAGTCCTAAAGCAAAAAAGAAAAATCCATTAATCAATCCATTCGTTAGCAATCGCGTAACAAAATGAGTGTCTTTATATCCTAAAACGAAGCCAATTATTAGCAGCAGAAAACCAGAAAGCACAACATAAAGAATTGTATTTTTAGCCGTTTTTGTGATTTTAAATTCCATAACTTGTATTATTTCGTTTTTGTTGCTGTTGAATCCATTTTTACTACTGATTTCGGATTTCCGTTCTTGTCAAACTTGCCGTAATCAGGGTTTTGAAATTGACGAACGTAATGCACCAATGTCCAAATTTCCTTTTTAGATACTAATGAATTATGAGCCCCCATCATTCCTTTACCATAATAAATTGAGTAAAAAATTTGACCATCAGAAAGTGCTGATCGCTCAGCATAAGCTGGCACACCTTGATACGCACCACTCATAACCATTGGGCCCATTCCGTCTCCTTTTTCACCGTGACAATGCTGACACATAGCAGTATATAATTCTTTTCCTTTAAGAAACATTTCTTCACTATTTTTGTTCGTTAAAAGAAATGGGTTTTTATCGTTAATCGCTAGCGCGTATTCATCGGCTAAGCTGAAATTAAAACCATATAATCCGTGAGATTCTCTAAATTGAATATTAGCTTTTCTAGCATATGGTAACATAAGTTTTACCAACATGCTGTCTCCCTTTCCATAATAAGGAATGGAATTATTTGGTGGGGTCAATGCAGATAAAACCGTTTTGTATTTTGAAAACCGTTTTCCTCTAATTTCACCATTATCGACATACGCCTCAATGGCAGGGCCTCTATACATATCCGGCATGTATTCCAATCCGGAACTATCTGGATTCGAAACACAAGATCCCAAAACGAACAAGGTAATTGTAAGTGCTGTAATATATGTTCCAAAAATTAGCGTTCTTCTCATCTTTCTATTATTAATTCGCTTAATTAACTTCTTTTTTATCGATTTCGACAAATCCAGTATTTTTTAGTAACTCATCAATCTCTTTTTCGCTTGATTGGTGATTGTCAGACAATCTAATTTGCATAACAAATCGATCATCAGTAGTTCGTGGATCAGGATTTTGAGCTGGCATACCTGGCAGCGTTTTATTAGCTAATAGGTAGGTGATTACCATACCGTGTGCTGCGCAAAGAACAGTAAACTCAAAAGTAACTGGAACGAAAGCCAACATGTTTTCTAAATAGCTAAAGTTCGGTTTTCCACCGATATTCATCGGCCAATCAGTTACCATAAAGTAACGCATTCCTACAGTGGCTAACATAAGACCTGTAAGTCCGTACAAAAACGCCATAATTCCAAGACGAGTATTTTTCACGCCAATAATTGGGTCAATTCCGTGAATTGGAAAAGGACTAAATACATCCGCAATTTTTATCCCTTTAGCAACAAGAGTCTTGGCGCCATCTTTTAAGACCTCCTCGTCATCGTACATTACATAAATTACTTTTTCTGCCATCTCAACAATAATTATTAATGATGTTTATGATAATCTGGAGCCTCTTTATACGATTGTCCCGAACCCTTTAAAATTGTTTTGATTTCATTAAGTGCTAAAACAGGGAAGTACCTGGCAAATAATAAAAAGAAAACAAAGAAAATACCAATAGTGCCAATATAAACACCAATATCTATATGACTAGGATAATGCATACTCCAAGCCGAAGGAAGGTAATCACGGTGAATGGATGTTACAATAATCACATAGCGCTCGAACCACATTCCAATATTAACAACGATGGAAATGAAGAAAGTAAATAGTAAACTTCTTCTTAGTTTTCTGATCCACATTAATTGTGGTGAAATAACATTACAAGTCATCATGGACCAATACGCCCACCAATAAGGCCCAGTTGCTCTATTTAAAAATGCATATGCTTCATATTCAACACCAGAATACCATGAAATAAATAACTCAGTAATATAGGCTGTACCAACAATGGAGCCCGTTACCATAATCACAATGTTCATGTACTCAACGTGTTTTGTATGAATATATGCCTCAAGACCCATTGCCTTACGCATAACCAACAACAATGTTTGAACCATTGCAAAACCAGAAAACACAGCTCCTGCAACAAAATAAGGTGGAAAAATTGTGGTATGCCAACCAGGGACAATAGAAGTGGCAAAGTCAAAAGATACAATCGAGTGAACTGAGAATACCAAGGGAGTAGCCAATCCTGCCAAAACAAGGGATACCGTTTCAAATCTATTCCAGTTTTTTGCGCGTCCAGACCAGCCAAAAGACAAGATAGAATACATTTTTTTAGAAACTGGTTTTTTAGCACGGTCTCTAATTGTTGCAAAATCAGGAATAAGGCCAATATACCAAAACACCAACGAAACAGATAGATAAGTAGAGATTGCGAAAACGTCCCAAAGTAATGGAGAGTTAAAGTTTACCCATAAAGATCCAAATTGATTTGGAAGAGGCAAAACCCAATATCCAACCCACAAGCGACCCATGTGAATCAATGGGAAAAGACCCGCCATAAATACGGCGAAAATGGTCATTGCTTCAGCAGAACGGTTAATTGCCATTCTCCATTTTTGTCTAAACAATAATAATACTGCGGAGATTAGGGTTCCTGCGTGACCAATTCCAACCCACCAAACAAAATTCGTAATATCCCAAGCCCAACCAATTGTTTTATTTAAACCCCAAACACCGATACCCGTCCCTAATAAATAAACAATACAACCAATGCCATACAAGGCAATAATAAGTGCTATACCAAATAGCACATACCACATTCTTGGGGCTTTATCTTCAATTGGCCGGCAAACATCCTCCGTTACATCGTGGTAACTTTTATGACCAAGTATGAGTGGTTCTCTTATCGCTGCTTCTTTTTGCATGCTAAATCAATTTACTATTAATGATGTGCTTTTTTTCCTTCGTGGTGTGCTATTGGCTTCTCTTCTTGTAAACTTGATAGCAATTCATTGTCCTCGTTTCTAACTTTTACTTTGTACCAAACATTCGGTTTAACACCAATCTCTTCCAAAGCCTGATAAGACCTATCATTTTTAGAACTTGAATAAACCACTGATTTAAAATCATTCCAGTCACCCACTATGATCGCATTGGTAGGGCAAGCATCCGAACAAGCAGTGGCAAACTCGCCATCATTTATCATTCTAGATTCTTTCTTCGCTACTAATTTAGTGGATTGAATTCGCTGAACACAGAAAGAACATTTCTCCATTACTCCTCTTGTTCTAACAGTAACGTCAGGATTCAAAACCATTCTTCCTAAATCATCCTGAGCAGGATTTACCTCTGTAAACTTCTTATATGATGGGTATTCAAACCAATTGAATCGTCGCACCTTGTATGGGCAATTGTTTGCACAATACCTAGTTCCGATACAACGATTATAAGTCATTTGATTTAAACCTTCGTTACTATGAGTTGTCGCTAATACTGGACAAACTGTTTCGCAAGGCGCATGATTACAATGTTGACACATCATTGGCATGTGGATCACTTTAGGGTTTTCCGCAGCAATTTCTGCCTTGTCATAACTAAATGTGTCCTTATCTTTTCGTAGACCAATTGTGGCTTCTTCATCCGAAGCAAAATAACGATCTATCCGTAACCAATGCATTTCTCGTCCTCTTCTCACCTCATCCTTACCAACAACAGGAACATTATTCTCTGACTGACAAGCAATTAAACAAGAACCGCAACCGATGCAAGAAGACAAATCAATCGTCATTCCCCATCGATGTCCTATTTTTTCAACAGGATGAGCGTCCCACAAATCAAATTCACTATTAGGAACATCTTCGTGATGTCCTTCTTTATTTAATTTCTGAAGTGTATGTGCTGGATTATAAGCCTCTTTTCCTTTTGAAGTAAAGATT
>CAMCQW010000169.1 GCA_945877045.1 Chryseobacterium gleum | reverse complement strand
GAGGTGGATATCATGGAGTTTTTTAAAAAATTAGGGACTGATATTGTTTCTCATAATGTGCATTGGGGACCATATGGGGCGGGCCAACAAACCACCCGGGGGATGCAAAGTTATCTCAAGGGGGTTAGTTCAGGTTTTCACACATTTGGATTATTGTGGACGCCCGAAACCTATTCTTTTTACATCGATGGACTTAAGTTTTATGAAGTTTCCGCTGGGGTTTCTCAAATTCCCGAATACCTGATTTTAAGTATGGAGATTCCAAGCGTCTTAGCCGACATAAGTAAAACTATTTTTCCGGATGTTTTTTCTGTGGATTATGTGAAGGTGTATCAGAAAAAATAATTTGGTTCTGGAGAGAAATGAATCGGCATGAATCTTATATCAAAGATTTTATATCTTTGAATTTAGGAACCATTCATTTGAAACCAGGTAATGGTACACTTAAATTGATGAGCCAAAATTTGCTCAAGCCGAATGATCTTGATATAAAATTAGTGACGCTAAGGCGTTTAAATTAACCAAAATGCTATGAAAAATGTATTAACCTTTCTATTCTCAACCATCAGTTTTATCGCTCTTAGTCAGAAGCCCAACATCATTTTTATTTTTTCCGATGACCATACATCTCAGGCCATTAGTGCCTATGGAAGTAAAATCGCCAAAACACCTAACATCGATCGCATTGCAAAAGCCGGTGCCATTTTGTACAATAACGTAGTAACTAATTCCATTTGTGGGCCTAGTCGGGCTACCTTATTAACCGGAAAATTCAGCCACATGAATGGCTATAAGGTGAATGAAAAAGTGTTTAATATAGACCAAGCGGTTTTTCCTGAGGCCTTACAAAAAAATGGATACCAAACCGCTTGGGTCGGAAAAATGCATTTAGGTGCTCTTCCTCATGGCTTCGATTTTTTAAATGTCTTGCCTGGCCAAGGATTTTATTACAATCCTGATTTCATCAATAAAAACAATGAAAAGATTCAATACGAAGGTTATGTATCTGATTTGATTACTAAATTTTCAAAGGAGTGGCTGGAGCAAAGAGATAAATCTAAGCCCTTTTTCATGGTGGTGGGTCATAAAGCCACGCATCGCGAATGGTTTCCGGACATACAGGATTTAGGTTCCTATGATGATGTGACTTTTCCGATTCCTGATAATTTTTACGACACCTATGAAGGAAGGCCTGCCGCGAGAGACCAAGATATGACCGTCGATAAAACGATGGTATTGGGCTCAGATTTGAAGGTAAATGTCAATTTTAATAACCCGACTTACAAGCGTTTTACACCTGCTCAAAAAGCTGCTTTTTATGAATACTATCAAAATAAAGTTACCAAGGAATTTGAGGAGAAGCATTTGACAGGTAAAGCATTGGTGGAATGGAAATTCCAACGATATATGAAGGATTATTTGTCAACGGCCCGTTCTTTGGACCGTAATATAGGAGAGCTTTTGGATTATTTAGACAAAACAGGCTTGTCTAAAAATACAGTAGTTATTTATGCCTCTGACCAAGGTTTTTACATGGGAGAACACGGCTGGTTCGATAAGCGCTTTATCTATGAAGAGTCCTTGAAAACTCCTTTTGTGATTAAGTATCCTGGAAAAATTAAGCCTGGGACTAAGGTCCAACAAGTCGTTTCAAATGTTGATTGGGCACCCACCGTTTTAGATATTGCAGGGGTAAAGCCAACCGAAGGAATGCAAGGAAAATCTTTTTATTCATTACTCGAAAATCCAAATAAATCATGGGATAATAAATCCTATTACCATTATTATGAATACCCTCAGCCTCATCGTGTGGCTCCTCATTTTGGATTGCGTACTGACCAATACACCTTGGCAAAATTTTATGGACCTCAAGATTCTTGGGAATTATATGACATCAAAAAGGATCCTAAAAACATGAAGAATTTATATGGCGACAAAGCTTACGCTGGAGTTATCAAGAAATTGAAGTCGGAACTCAAGGCAAAAATGATTGAATATAAGGATACCGAAGCTTTAGAATTGTTTAATAAAGACGCTAAATAAAGATGAAAAACGGACTATTGTTGATTTTATTTAACGGGCTTTTCTTTGGAATATCGGCTAATGCAGCTCCCCAACCAAGCCTAGTTCGAATGGAAAAAAATGGCACCTTGAGGCTCAGTGCTGAAAAGGGAAAGGCGATAGGCCCCGAAATAAAATACATGCCTGAGTGGCGAGCCTATGGCTGGTTTACCGCAGCAGACCGAGTAGAATGGCAGGTCCAAGTAGCAGAAGCGGGTATATATCAGGTAAGTATCGAGTATTCAGTGGATAATTTAGAAGCGGGAAAACAATTTATCTTGTTTAGTTCCTCGGCTAATTTGAAAGGAATTGTTGCTCGGAGCGGTTCTTGGGAAACGTATAAATTAGTAAAGGTGGGAACGATTAAATTGAATAAAGGAGTTCAAAAAATCACCTTTAAGTCTCAAACGAAATTTGCCAAAGGAGCTATTTTGGATTTAAGGGAGGTCCGATTAAGCCAGATTGTTAAAAATTAAATGGCCTCGATATAATAAAAATTTTGAGCAGACCATTTTTTTTACTTCCTTTCCACTTCAATTGTTTTTTAACTTTAAATAGATACTACGATGGCCAAAGGGATGAATTCAAAAAAATCCGAAAAGAAGGAGGCAACTAAAACTCCTAAGGAAAAGAAAGAGGAAAAAAGAGACAAAAAAAATAAGTCGAATTACCAATAAGCCCTTCGTGGGCTTATTTTACCTATTAAAGGTAAAAATGAAAGTCTGAAAATCAAAAAAATTGTTTATTAAAATATATATCTAATATTGAAACAAAAAATTTACATTGATACTTCAGTTTTCGGAGGGTACTTTGATGAGGAGTTTTCTAATCAAACTATTCCATTGTTTGAAAGGATAAAAAATGAGGAGTTTATTTTACTTTATTCGTCAGTTACTCAAGGTGAATTAGAAAATGCTCCAAATTATGTAAAAGAATTAGTTAAAAGTTTAAAAGTTGATTATACTGAGTATATTGATTTATCTGAAGATGCAATTGATTTGGCAAATGAATATATTTCAGAAAAAGTTGTTGGATTAACGAGTTATGCAGATTGTTTACATATTGCACTTGCAACAATTAATCGTGCAGACTATCTGGTAAGTTGGAACTTTAAACACATTGTAAACATCCAAAGAATAATTGGTTACAATGCAATTAATATTAAAAATGGCTATAAACAATTAGAAATTCGTTCACCGCGAGAATTCCAAAAATATGAAGACTACTGAAAAGACATTTGATTCGGTTGATTATATGCGCCAACAAAGAGATAAGCTTTCGTTAAAGTTGGGTAAGATGAGTAAAGGCGAATTAATTGAATATTTTAGAAACATTAAAAAACAAGTAAAAATAAGACCAAGTGCTAATTAAAGATTTCCGCACATTTTAAATAATCTTTACTCTTAGATTATTGTAATAAGAGAATAAAACACTTTTATAATCTTTAATTAACTCTGAAGCTATAAGGGATCGTATAAGAGCTTAAAATCCCATCAGTGGTTTTCACAGACCAATAATATACACTGCCTGATTTTACTGTTACCCAAAGATTAGAACTGGAGGTAACGTTCGGTGCGACCTGCCTATTTAAAACTTTAGCTTGATCAGTGTCTATATAAATTTCATAACTTAATACTTTGCTGTCGGCATCTGCACCTGACCAAATAAGATTGACTTTTCCTGCATTGGGAGTCACACTTGCACCACTGACAGGGGCTATCATGACCGCCGGGAAAGGTGCAATGGTAGAAGCCCCATCTCCGGCAAGGTAAAATTTCCAAACTTCACTGCTAGCCGTTTCTTTGGATTTGTTGGATTTGGAAATGACTTGCCAACGGTATGGCGTGCCCCTCAATAGTGTTACGGTAGCTTTGTTATCACTATTGACAGATTTTGTCGTATTGGTTAAGGTATTTAGATTAGTAATCACCAAATCGTAAATTTCAGTATCTTTTGCTGTGGACCAAGAAAATGAAACATCGGACGTTAAACTCGATATATTACTTCCTTCATAGCAAATTGTGTTATTGGCCGGCAAGGTAAGTGCAGCGGCTGTCGGCGGGGGAACAACTACTACTACTGCTGGTGTGATCGTTTCGCCACCTTTTGAGCAGGCAAATATCAATAAGCTGATCCATAAAATTCCTAGATATTTCATAGCTTAATTATTTTTAGCGTTTGATCTACGGTTCCCCCTTGGATCCGAATTAAATAAAGACCCGGAATAAATTCACTTAATTCCAAGCCGACCAACCTAGACGATGGAACCGCGTGATTTTGATTGGAAATTGCTAATCCCGCTGCATTGATGATGGAAATATCGACTTTTTTGTCTATTCCATGCACATGTAATGAAACAGGTCCCGTGGTTGGATTTGGAAAAGCACTGACCGACTCTGAAACAAAAAATTCTTTGACATAAATACCTTGGCAATTTAAATCGGTACTCACTTGGAGTTTCACTAGACCAGCGGGTAGGGCGGTGGTCCATTTGGACTCCGTCACTTTAAAGCTAGCTTCATTTATTTGCACGAGGTAATTATTAGCGCCGCCTAGTTGGATACTCATCGATTTATTCTCGGCGTCGATGGTCGATTGCACGACCAAAGGTGCCGGTTCAGTAATCTTGATGTCAAAGGCTTGTTGGTAATTCTTGACATTCTCCACCGTAAAGACCAAATTATATACACCCAAGACTAGACCATTCAATAGGCTATT
>CAMCQW010000168.1 GCA_945877045.1 Chryseobacterium gleum | reverse complement strand
ACCTTGAATTTATACCCTAAGGAATTTAGCAATTCTTTTCTTCTAGGTGATTGAGATCCAAGTATAATTTCCACCTGTTTAAGAAAAATAAAGTGAGCAAACCCCTATGAATAGGCTTATTTTTAATAAAAGACTACTTAGTTTCATATCGGATGTTCTGATAAAAGGAAGAATTACTAAGAGTACATTAAGAGATGCGCTAACAAATATGATTGCCCATGCTTGATTCGAAATGGAAAATGCATCCCTAAAAAATATATATGAAATAGTACAGCTAAGCAAACTTAATTGTGCAATGAACGTTGCGATCCAATATGCTTTTATTTCGCCTACTAGCATGGGTAAGGAGCGAACTCGGATTTCCTGATCGCCTTTCATGTCTTGAATATCTTTGATGATCTCTCTAGAAATATTTGTAAGAAATGCGCATAAAGCAAGTAAATAAAGCAAGCTATAATTAATGACAACACCCCAAGTAGTTGAATGATAGGGAGAAAACACATCGCTTGGTTCGTTACTTACTTTGAAAAATTGGATAATTAATATCGGAATTAATGCGGTCATTAAGGCGATAATTAGGTTGCCGATAAAAACACGCTTCTTTAATTTTATGCTGTAATACCAAAGAAAATTACCTGTAAGGATATAAATAAATACAAACCATAAGGATTCATATTTTAAACTTAAATAAATTGATATTGCGACTGCTAAGCCATTAAAAATCCAATGCAATAAAATGGCCCATCTTTTTTTGATGTATTTTCCAATTATTATTTTTTTTGGTTTATTGATTCTGTCGGCTTTAATGTCGAAATAATCATTAATCATATTTCCCGCTCCAGCAATTAGTAGGGTAGCGAAAATTAATAAGCCAAAATCAATAGCGCTAAATCGAATAAATTGAAAGGAATTGGTAGCACTTAGGTGGTATGCGCCGCCAATCATCGTAAAGACAATGATTAATAAATTGATTGGACGTAAAAGTTTAATAAAATGCATTATTTAATAATTTTATAAACAGTCCTTCTATTTTTTTGATGTGCGATTTCTTTCTCTTCTGTTGTTTTAATGGTTTCAATAGTTTTGTCGCTAAAAATAGGCTGTGTTTTACCGTATCCTTTATAACTTAATCGTTCTTTCGAAATATGTTCAATCACTATTAAATAATCATACACAGCTTTTGCTCGCTCAGTGGAAAGTAATAAATTATCTGCCTCATTTCCGCGAGAATCCGTATGACCTCCTAATTCTATTTTTATTGTAGGATTCCTATTTAAAAACGAAGCTAGGTTTTTTAATTCAATGGCAGATACTTTACGTAAGGTAGATTTCCCGAGATCAAAGAATATATTGGCGAGTACATTTTCTGTGGAACTAGTCAATGGGTTCATCGGGATGTCTATGTGATAATGATCAGAGCCATCTGGGATTTTTAAATTAAAATTAATGGAATAAGGTGCATAACCTGCATGTGTTACTTGTATCGCGTATTCTTTGTTAACTGGTAAAGCCACCATAAATGAACCATCGATTTTATCAGCATCAGAAATAATTACTATTTCACCACTTTCAATATCAGTAAGCTGAAAATGTCCAGGTAAAGCTGTTTTACTAACTTGATCGAAGACATTACCATCAAAATATAAAGTTTTGGTGGGGCGGTATTCTAAAGGCAACTCAAAGTAATAAATATCTAGGTCACCAAATCCCCCTGTTCTATCGGATGCAAAAAATGCCACATCACCGATGGGGGATACCAACAATGAATTTTCATCAAATTTCGTGTTAATTGGGTAGCCTAAATTGACAGGTTTGCCCCAATTGCCATTAGCATCCATTTTACTGATAAATAAATCAGATCCACCCATTCCAATATGACCTCGCGATGCAAAGTATAATGTTTTTCCATCGGGGTGTATGCAAACGGATTCCTCTGCAAATGGGGTATTTATTACATCTGACAAGCGTAAAGCACTCCCCCAATTTCCATCGCTTTGCAAATGCGAAACATATATATCGCTATTACCATTGGTATTTTTACCCCTTAATCCTCTAACAAAATAAAGCGTTTGACCATCAGCAGAAAGTGATGGTTGAGATTCCCAATGAGAAGAATTTACGTTTCCCGGTAAATTAATGGGGTTGATCCATTTTCCACCTATTTTTTTTGTGTAAAATAAATCGCAGCTTCCTTTTCCATATCTATTTTCACCATAATAGGTTCCTGTTTCATCCGAACATGCCACAAAAATCAAACTTTTACCATCTGCCGAAATTGTCGGGGCCCCTTCATTGTTAATGGTATTTACATTCGAAGCCATTGGAATTGCTTTTTGCCAATTATTGATTTTATCCCAATTGGAAACAAAAAAGTCTTCTTGTTCCTGGTATCCTTTTACACGACTATCTGCGATACTTCTTGTAAACAACAAGGTTTTTCCGTCTACGGTAATAGTTGGGAAATATTCTGGGTCTGCTGTGTTAATTCCATTTCCAGCATTGATAGGATTGAAGTTTTTAGGGTTTTTCAAGGCGTTTATAGCAAAACTTGCATTTTGTCTTATTTCCTTGGCATTTCTTAAAAATTCCTCGCTTGCATTCGGATTTTTCATAAATACATCTACGTATTTTAAAGCTTTTTCATATTCAGCTTCTGCTAGATAAAGCGCTGATAAATAATAATGCGTTGAACCATACCTGGAATGTTCGGGATTAATTTGCAAAGCACTTTCATAATGGAAAATTGCTTGTTTGTAATTGTTTAGATTTTCGTTGAATTGGGCAGAAAGTATGTGTGCTTCCCAAAATTTGGGGTCTTTTTTTAAGGCTTGCTCTAAAAGTAATAGGCCTTCTCTATAATTAGGACCTCTAGTTTTTGGATCTAGTGTTTGTCCGGGTGCCTTTTGTGCAGCTTCTAATAGTTTTATAGCCTTTTTACTCTTCGTAGAATACCTAAATTGAGAATAAAACGAAAAATTTAAAAAAACAAGTGAGAAAAAAACAAGTAGAAATTTAGGCATGGAGATTAGTTAAGGTATGTTCATGAATTTGTGTGTCTGTAACGAAATTTTCCACAGCTGGTTACTTTTCACAAACTCAATAATTAAAGGTAATAATTTTTCGGATTTTGACCATTCAGGTTGAAGGTATAATTGGCATTCATTGGAAACTTTCAGGGCATGTGATTTCGCCCATTCTAAATCAGACGGGTGACTTATAATTACTTTTAGTTCATTTGCCTTTTTGTAGGCTTCATCGCAGGGAGCTTTGAATTTTTTTGGAGAAAAACAATACCAATCTACTTCCCCTTTTAACGGATAGCACCCAGAGGTTTCAATGGCGACCATTATCCCCAACGATTTCAATTGATCAACCAAAGGACCTAAGTCATACATGGCAGGTTCACCTCCAGTGAGTACCACAAAATCTGCGTTGCTTTTTACTACATTCTCAATTATTTCGCTTATCGATAAAAGGGCATGTTGCTCTTTATCCCAACTTTCTTTGACATCACACCAAACACAGCCAACGTCGCAGCCTGCTATTCGAATAAAATAGGCGGCTTTACCTGAATACTTACCTTCCCCTTGAATGGTGAAAAAGTGCTCCATGATCGGATAATTTATAAGCTCTTGCATATTAATTTACTAATACCACAAATGTAACGATAAGAAAAATTAAGCCCATAATTAATTTATGTTAAGCAATTATTTTTTTTGCTATATTTGTTACTAATCTTAAACTTAATATTATGCTAAAAATAGTTACTTTCTTATCTTTTTCTATGTTTTTCGCTCCACTTTTTAGCCAACAAATTGGCAATGGTGATTTTGAAAACTGGGAAAATGTTGCCGCTCCAACTGAAGAACCAGTAAACTGGAATAGTTTCAAAACAGGCTCTGGTCAATTTTCAGGTTTTGCATCAAAACAAGTTGAACGTAATTCCATGGTTCGTGCTGGCTCTACTGGGATTTATTGCGCAAGGATTTGGGCTGTATCTACTTTAGGAATTACGGCTAATGGAAATATGACCTTGGGGCAAATTAATATGGGTAGTACTTCACCAGCAAATGCAGCGAATTATAACTATTCAAAAACAAGTGATCCAAATTTATCGGAAGTATTAACTGCATCGCCTGATTCCATCGTTTTTTGGGCTAAATATACACAAGCAGGTGGTGGAACTCAAGAAGCTAGAATGAAAGCATTAATTCACGATGCCTTTGACGCGAGAGATCCGGAAGATGCAACTACAGCTCCGCACGTTGTAGCTAGTGCTCAATTAAATTATCCTCAAACGGGAGGGGTTTGGGTTAGAAAAAGTGTTCCTTTTGTTTACAGTGGACCTGCAACGACACCCGCTTTTATTCTCGTAACTTTTACCACTAATGCAACTGCTGGTGGTGGTGCTGCCAATGATGAGGTGTTAATTGATGACGTTTCGTTAATTTATAACAGCGGTGCTAACTTAAATGAAAATCAATTATCTGATATAAGGGCTAATTATTCCGATATTTCTGGAATTCATTTTTTCTCAAATGAAACTATTAATGGAAATCTTTTAATTTTTAACTCATTAGGAGTTCAAGAATTTAAAGGTGAAATGACTGAATATACCAAGGTAAAACTTTCTTCAGGTGTTCATTTCGCTAAATATCAATTAGGATCAGGAAAATCAGGAACTATTAAATTTATAGTAGACTAGTTCAATAATGGTTTTTAGATTAGCTATATTAATTTCTTTCCTAAATGTCTTTGTGTGTTTCACTCAAAATGGAACGC
>CAMCQW010000167.1 GCA_945877045.1 Chryseobacterium gleum | reverse complement strand
GATCCAACGCAATCAGTTACTGGAAGTGATTTTGGTGGGTATTTTGAATGGTTAGATCCAGCGACTAAGAAACCAAATTCTTTGGGACCAAAAAATCCTTTAGGTTTATTGAATTTACAAAAGGATAAATCTACCGTAAATAGGACGATTGCAAATGCGGTAATTGACTATAAAATACCTTTTTTACCTGAATTAAGGGCCAATGCAAATGTGGCTATTGACAAATCTTCTTCAGAAGGTACGATTGATATTCCTGCTGGAATTGCTAACTCATTTGACCGTGGAGGGAAGGCAGGCACTTATTCTCAATCTAAGGATAACAAGACTTTCGAGTTTTATTTGAATTATGTGAAGAGTATTGGCATGCACCGAATTGATGTCATGGGTGGTTATTCATATCAAGATTTCTTGAGAGATAATACGGATTTAGATAAGAATGTTGCAGGTACGGTATTTAATAATACGTATTACAAAACGCAAAACACCTTGGTGTCTTTTTATGGTCGGGCCAACTATTCATTAAATGATAAGTATTTATTAACATTTACTTTACGTAATGACGGTTCTTCTAGATTCTCCCCTGAAAATCGTTGGGGTGTTTTCCCAAGTGCTGCGGCTGCTTGGAAAATTTCTGAAGAATTTAAGGATTCCGAAGTTATCTCAGATTTGAAATTGAGGTTAGGTTGGGGTGTGACAGGTCAGCAAGATGTATTTAGTGATTATCCATATTTGGCGCGCTACACAAATTCTGAACCTAATGCACAGTACCAATTAGGAAATACATTTTTAAATACCTTGAGACCTGAAGGTTATGATGCCAACATCAAATGGGAGCAAACGACAACTAAGAACATTGGGTTAGATTTTGGGTTTAAAAAAGTAGGTATTACGGGTTCCATCGATGTTTATCAAAAGGAGACTCAAGATTTACTTTCCGTTATTCCAGTACCTGCAGGTTCTAATTTAACTAACCAGATTTTAACGAATGTGGGTAATTTAGAAAACAAAGGGGTTGAGGTAACGTTGAATTTCAATCCGATTCATACAGCTAATGTTAATTGGGATTTTGGTGTAAATGCTACACTTAATCAAATTGACATTACGAATTTGACTAAGGTAAAAGACCCGACCTACCAAGGAATTTTAGTCGGCGGTATCTCAGGTGGGGTGGGTAATACCATTCAGATTCATTCATTAGGATATTCTCCTTATACTTTCTTTGTATACCAACAAGTATATGACACTAACGGTAAGCCCGTAGAAGGACTTTATGTAGACCGTAATGGCGATGGCAAGATTTCTTCTGACGACCGTTACCGTTTTGAATCACCTAATTCAAAGTATTTCTTTGGAGCTTCTTCTAATCTACAAATTAAGGATTTCTCATTCGGATTTGTGTTGAGAGCGAACGTTGGAAATTATATGTACAATAACACTAATTCCAATAATGCGGTGTATCGTGCGGCAACGGGAGGGAATAATTTCTTATCTAATTTAGTTCCCAATGTTAACGAAACAAATTTCAATAACACGCAATACTTCTCTGATTACTACATTCAAAATGCTTCATTTTTACGTGTAGATAATATCAGCTTTGGTTATAATTTAAATAAATTATTAAATGCGAAGAAATTCAATGCTCAATTATCATTGAATGTTCAAAATGCATTTATTATGACTAAATATCAAGGCTTAGATCCTGAAGTTGGCGGTGGAATTGACAACAACATGTATCCAAGACCACGCACTATTTCATTGGGCTTAAATGTGAATTTTTAATCGTTAAATCGTACAGAAATGAAAGCAAAATATATAACAATTGTCAAGGGATTAAGCTTGAGCATCGCCTTAAGTATATTGTCCTCATGTATGGGAGATCTGGATAGAGTCCCGTTCATCGAAGTTACGTCGGCCACGGTTTTTAAAGATCCAGCTAACTATAAGCCTTTGTTGGCTAAATTATATGCTGGTTTAGCCGTGTCGGGCCAACAAGGTCCCGCTGGGAAGCCTGATATTTCAGGTATTGACGAAGGTTTTTCAACCTATTTACGTCAGTATTTCAAAGCTCAAGAATTACCTACAGATGAGGCGGTGATTGGTTGGAATGACGGTAGTTTACCAAGTTATCACACCATGACCTGGACTTCAGGTAACGAATTTATCACGGCGATGTACAACCGTATTTATTATCAAATTGGAATTTGTAATGAATATATTCGAGAAACATCGGATGAAAAATTAGCTTCCAGAGGGATCACATCCCCTGAGATTAAAATGTATCGCGCAGAAGCTCGTTTTTTAAGAGCTTTAAGTTATTACCACGCATTAGATATGTTTGGTTCAGTTCCGTTTGTAACTGAAAAAGATGCGGTAGGTTCATTCTTGCCAAAACAAATTTCTAAGGCAGATTTATTTGCTTACATCGAATCAGAATTGAAGGCGATCGAAGTAGATATGGCTGAGCCAAGAAAGAATGAATATGCTAGAGCAGATAAAGGTGCAGCTTGGACTTTATTGACTAAGCTGTATTTAAATGCTGAAGTTTATATAGGTGCAGGTAAATATACGGAGGCGATTACTTCTGCTAAAAAGGTGATCGGAGCTGGTTATGTGTTAGAGGCGAAATACCAAAATTTGTTTTTAGCTGATAACAACAAATCAGCCGAAATCATTTTCCCAATTGCCTTTGACGGCACTAAAACTAAAACTTGGGGTGGGATGACATTCATGGTTCATGCACCCGTAGGAGGTAAAATGAATCCAGCCGAATTTGGAATTAATGGCGGTTGGGGTGGTTTAAGAACTACGCAACAATTTGTCGATCACTTTGATGACAAAACAGGAAAGACAGATTCTAGAGCGATGTTTTTCACGGATGGACAGAACAAAGAAGTGGCAGATATTTCTGCTTTCTCTGATGGTTATGCCATTACGAAATATAAAAACGTAACGTCAACAGGCGTGAAAGGTTCAGATTCAGAGGGTAATTTTCCGGATACAGATTTTCCAATGTTCCGTTTGGCAGATGTTTATTTGATGTATGCTGAAGCCGTATTACGTGGTGGTTCTGGAGGTGATTTGACGACAGCATTGCAATATGTAAATGCTTTGCGCGCAAGAGCTTACAATGGAGCTCAAGGCAATGTAAGTCTATTGAACTTAGATTTGATCATCAAGGAAAGAGGTAGAGAGTTGTATTGGGAATGCCATAGAAGAACCGATTTAATCCGCTTCAAACAGTTCACTGGAACTAGTTATGTTTGGGCTTGGAAAGGTGGAACTAAGGCAGGAGCGGGAGTTTCGGACAATATGAAATTATTCCCTATCCCTTCTTCTGATATTGTAGCTAATCCTAATTTAGTTCAAAACGCAGGATATTAATTAGGTCTTAAAAGAAAAAATATACGATTATGAAAAAATCAATGTTTAAAATATTTTCACTTTTTGTATTCAGCTTAGGCTTAATATCATGTGAAAAAGAATTTCTGAAACCGATTTTGACCGCGACAACTGGTCCAAATATCACTTTGTCTAAAGCAGCTATTGTTTTAGTCAAAGAGCAAATCGCTGCTGAGGCGGTTACGGTTAGTTGGCCTAAGCCTGATTATGGCTTTAATGCCGCGGCTACTTACACCCTTTTAATTGACAAAAAAGGGGGTGATTTTTCTAAAGCGGCTGCTATTACGGTAGGCGGTAACTTGAAGAAAGTATTTAACGTGGGTGAGTTAAATCCAATTTTGTTACAACTTGGTTTAAAAGCGGGAGTAGCAGCTGGGGTTGATTTCAAACTTCAATCTGTTATTGGACCAACGACCTCTTTCATTTCTCCTGTGGCAAGTATTACAGCTACTCCTTACTTGGATAAGTTAGACTTGTCGACCAACTGGGGTGTGGTAGGTAGTGCAACGCCAGGTGGATGGAATGGACCAGATTTACCTTTCTATAAAACAGATGCGGCTAATGTATTGGTTGCTTATGTCGACTTAGTCGTGGGTGAAATCAAATTCAGAACAGATAATAAATGGGATTATAACATAGGAGATGGGGGTGCAGGTGCGTTAAAAGTAAATGGAGATAATATCAAAGTAAATGCGGCAGGTACCTACAAAGTAACCATTGATTTAACTAAAAATACCTTTACTGTAGTTCCATACACTTGGGGTGTAGTAGGTTCAGGAGCTCCAAACGGTTGGGGTGGACCGGATGTACCATTCTGGTATGATCCAGCTACAGATCAGTGGAGAGCCATCGCTAAATTAGTTAAGGGGGAAATCAAAATTCGTTTCAACAATGACTGGGCAGTGAATTATGGGGATGATGGAGCAAACGGATCTCTGGAAGCAGGTGGTGCTAACATTGCAATCGCTGCGGATGGATTCTATTTAGTCACATTTAACCAAAAAGAACTTAAGGTTAAAATCGAAACGTATAAAGTTTGGGGTATTGTTGGAAGTGCAACGGCTAATGGCTGGGGCGGTCCGGACACTAAATTCAGACCTGATTTTGGTAACGAAGGGGTTTGGTACATCAATAACATTTCATTAAGTGCAGGTGAAGTTAAGTTCAGACTGAATGATGATTGGGGTGTTAATTATGGTGACGATGGAGCGAATGGATCATTAGAAGCTGGTGGGGCAAATATTGCAGTGCGTGCCGCTGGAGTTTATAATGTTAAGTTGGACTTCAGAAATCCTAATGCGCCAACCTACACGTTAATTAAAAATTAAGTTCTAATCCAAAAGGTATATGCCAATGAACATTTGGGTCTGTGTATTTTCACAGGCCTAAGTGTTGATTGCATACCCCTGAT
>CAMCQW010000166.1 GCA_945877045.1 Chryseobacterium gleum | reverse complement strand
TCATCTATTTCTACACGTGGTGTATTATTGTCGCCTTTTACGACCTTGTAAGGTACGCGCGCAATTTCTTTTTTTACTTCGTCGAAACTTGAACCCATAAATCTCTTAATCGAAGAGATTGTTTTTGTTGGATTTGTAATCGCTTGTCGCTTTGCTGGATCGCCGACTTTTCTTTCGCCGCCTTCTACGAATCCTACTACGGAAGGTGTTGTTCTTTTTCCTTCTGAATTAGGTATGATTACTGGTTCACTTCCTTCCATAACCGCCACACATGAATTTGTTGTACCTAAGTCAATTCCAATTATTTTTCCCATTTTGTTTTAAATTTTATATTATTGAACATTACCCCAAAGTCAATTAATATGCCATGAGAATTTTTAGGATTGTAAGTGACAAATTATTACTGATCAGGCAATGAAAGAGTGACTATTTGTCAGAAATTATGACAAAATTATAGTTTTACAAAGCGCTTGGTTTCAAGAAAGTCTTGGTCGTTGGTTATGCGTATTAAATACAACGCAGCTTTGAAGTTAGAAATATTGATTTGGGTTTGCTTACTTGCTGGGTCGAGTTTTCCCAGGCTAATGATTCTTCCATTCAGATCGTAAATTTCAAATCTAATATTTTTCGCTAGTGTGAGGTTGTTGTGCGCAAGGGTAATTGTTGTTGAACTTGGGGAAGGAAAAAGTGTAAATTCAATGGTCGGTCCATCGGGTGGTGGTGGAATCAACTTAAATACTGCCGTAAAGAGTGTGGAATCAAGATTTACGTTGCTTTCAAAAGTGGGATTCAGTGTATCGCTGATAAATGGATTCGGCATCCATTTTACAAAGGAGTACCCGGGTTCAGCTATTGCCGTAAGTTTAATGGGAACACTATCAAAATACAAGCCTTGCCATGGGTAATTTTTTGGTTGAATACTGTTTAATTTTATAGTGCCAGCGCTATCTGGGAAGATGGCTAATTCAACTTTAACTTCTTTAGTTAGCTGAAATTCATTCAGTAAATTTTGCATTACTATTTCATTTCTGCAAGCCAATTCTTGCCTAAAAACTAAATGATTGTTTATGTAGTTGTCCATTTGACCGGCTATATTATTCGGATCTCCCCATCGCTGGTATTCCTTTGGCATCTCAAGCACCATTTTATTGAAAAAGGATTGTTCTGTTGCAAGTAAAGTATCTGTTAGGTAACTCGTATTCATTAAATCAGCGTATCGATTGATAAATGAATTTCTATACGTTAAATTTTGAATGCTTTGCAGCCAAATGTTGATGTATGGATTGTCTGTGCTTTGGTCTAGCATATAGCGTATGCCATTGTCCGTGCAAGAAGACCAGCCATTTGGTTGCATGGATAACTCTAAATCTATTAGGGCGAAACGCCAACGGTAATTGGTTTTATTGGAACGGTAGATTTTTATATTATTTTGAGGCCAATCAACATTTCCCATCCATGATTCGCCAATAATATAATCGGAATAATGCGCTAAGTCAAAGTATTGATCTGCTTCTGTTAGGTAAGTTGGAGAAGTTGGATCCAAGGCATTAAAGGCAGTATAATCAGTAGTAAAATCCTCTACTTTCCCTTCAACGGCTCTTAAAACCAAATTGTAAAAAGCAGACATTGACAATATGTCTATGGAGTCTTTGTTGATGTTTTCTCGTTCGTCAAAATACTCCGTATTGAACTTTTCTCTCAGCTCATAAAGACCAAAATATTGCCCATTGATGTATACGGATACGGGCTCCATGGCTGAATAATAATTATTGGTCCCTTTGCTCATCATGCTAACTTGACATGCGTCTTTCTGTGGTAAGGTTAGCCATTGATTACTTCCGTTTCTCAAATAAACATCGCTGTATTTATTTCGAAATGGGATAGCTGGAATTAAGGGTAAGTTCACTGTTTTTTCGCCGAGAGCAGAATGATTAAAAGACAAGCGAAAAGAGCGCTGTGCATTTGTTCGACTTCCACCCCAGCCTCCGTCCATGCGAATGGCGGTTCTTGTTTGAAATATAGTCGGATGGTCGCCCTCTTTATCCAACCAGACTAGGTGGGCAGCTCTTAGCCAGTCTGATGTAGGGTTGTCAAAAATCCCTTGTCCACCATATAGATTGGAGTTTTGTGTAGTGACTAATAATATAGGAGTGGAATGATCAATATTGAATAAATAGGTTCCATAAGTATTATGACTTGCTAAATAATTGCTCATTGTTAATGGAAAAGCTTTTGCTCGAACGACGCAGGCTTGAAAAATAAAAATGGAATCGCCGATATATTCTGTGGAGTTTAAGGTTGGATCGCTTCCGTCTAAGGTGTAAACAACTTTAGTAGGGATTGAATCGGCATTTGGATTGGTAATTTTTAAATAAATTACATTGTTTAGAATGCCAGTCGGAACAGATAAAACAGGTGCTTTTAATGAATCGGTATAAACAATCGCTGCATTATTACTCGAACTTGGGCTTGGTTCCATCCACTGATTATTCGTGGAGGCATCGGGGGAACTTCCTATGCTCACATCAGTTTGCGGAGAATTAATATATAAGGAACTAATTGTTGTCAAACTTGGGTCAGATAAAAATACAGATTCCCCGATAGATTCAATTTTAAAATTGCTGTGGTTACCGTAGCCATTCAGCGGAATAAAAGTGGTGGACAACTCGTTTAGTAAGGTGGAACTGATGGAAACATCAATATACGTGTAGGTAATAGCATTTGTAGAAACCACTTCAAATCCTATCGAATTAATTGGTCCTGCAGTAAGTCCCGCTGCGATTAGCTCAGAGCCATGCACCAATATTTGATGCCTGGCGCTCCAATACCAATTTCCATAAGGAGCCGGGTAATCGGTGTTGGAATTTTGTAGCGTTCCAAAATCTAGTGTAATCCCGTTAATTTTTAAATTTGGCCTTCTGTTGAAAATAAAACCATTTACAGCTGAACAAGATGCGTCACTTCCGTCGTTCCAGTTAGCAGTGGTTGAGTTGTAAGGTGTTTCCGTTTGTAAGAAAATTGAATTTTCTGTATACCCGTTGTTTTCATACGAACAAATATTTAGTAGGATATTACTTTGGCCATCCCAGTTAAATGTATTGGTAAAATTGTGGGTGTTCCAACCAACAAAAGGGCTATAACTTAGGTCAGTGACAGCCGGTGAGAAGGGACTTGACTCGTAACGATCTTTTCCGCTGCAATAGACCAACTTAAACTCATTGGGAGCTAAACTTAGTCCTGCTAAGGGCCATTGGAGTGGCTGCAATAAATTGTCACTCAAATAATAACCTGTGAGATCAACAAGGCTGTTACCGGCATTATAAAGTTCTATCCAATCCGGCTTATCCCCATCTTCATCAGTTGCGGAAATATAATTTCTGTTACATCCCTCGTTGATTACGACCTGCGTAAAAGCATGCTGAAAAGAACCAATAAATAGAAACAGAAATACTACTAGTCGTCTATTCATATTTTAAAGGTGAATTACTTCACCATAAGCAGCCGCTGCAGCCTCCATAATGGCTTCAGACATAGTAGGGTGGGGGTGAACTGTTTTAATTAATTCTTCTCCAGTAGTTTCTAATTTACGAACAGCCACTAATTCGGCTACCATTTCAGTAACGTTTGCACCGATCATGTGACCTCCTAATAATTCACCGTATTTAGCATCGAAAATTAATTTTACAAAGCCATCTTTCGTTCCAGCTGCACTTGCTTTTCCGGATGCAGAAAAAGGAAACTTCCCTATTTTCACTTCAAATCCAGCCGCTTTCGCTGCTTTTTCGGTCATTCCTACCGATGCCACTTCTGGCGAACAATAGGTACATCCAGGGATGTTTCCATAATTTAATGGAGCAGGATGATGACCAGCAATTTTCTCTACACAAATAATTCCCTCTGCTGAGGCAACGTGTGCTAAAGCCTGTCCCGGGACAATATCTCCAATGGCATAATAACCAGGTATATTTGTTTGGTAGTAGTCATCAACCAGTATTCGTCCTTTATCAACGACAATTCCGACATCTTCTAATCCTATATTTTCGATGTTAGATTGAATTCCAACCGCGGAAAGCACCACATCACATGAAATTTTCTCTTCACCCTTTTCTGTTTTTATAGTCACTACACAATCACTACCGCTCGTATCTACGTGCTCAACGGAAGAATTAGTCATGATCTTAATTCCTGCTTTTTTGAATGATTTTTCTAATTGCTTAGAAATATCTTCGTCTTCAACCGGAACAATGTTCGGTAAATATTCAACAACTGTAACCTCAGTGCCGATCGCATTATAAAAATAGGCAAATTCAACACCTATAGCTCCAGATCCAACAACAACTAGTCGTTTCGGCTGTGTGGCTAGGGTCATCGCTTGACGATAACCAATTATTTTCGTGCCGTCTTGAGGTAAATTTGGCAATTCGCGTGAACGAGATCCGGTAGCAATAATAAGCCCTTTTCCTGCTACATAGGTAGTTGAAACGCCAGCATCATCTGTAACGATAACTGATTTTCCCGCTGCGATTTTCCCAGTGCCTTTAAAGACGTCAATTTTATTCTTTTTCATCAAGAATTGGATACCGTTGCTCATTCCATCGGCAACATCCCGGCTTCGTTTTACCATGGCAGTAAAATCCGCTTTCACGTCTTTCACCGATATACCATAGTCACTTGCATGGTTTAGGTATTCGAATACATTAGCGCTTTTTATCAAGGCTTTGGTTGGGATACAGCCCCAATTCAAGCATACTCCACCAAGAGATTCGCGTTCAACAATGGCAGTTTTAAGCCCTAATTGAGAAGCTCGAATAGCCGTAACGTATCCACCTGGACCACTACCTACTACAATGATATCATAATTCA
>CAMCQW010000165.1 GCA_945877045.1 Chryseobacterium gleum | reverse complement strand
GGAAAAACTAGGGATTCCTTTATAACTAAACTTCTCCCCTGAACTTAGGGTATCGCCAATTTTAAAATTACCCGTATCATACAATCCTACTACATCACCTGGAAATGCTTCATCAATGATGCTTTTGTCTTGTGCCAAGAAAGAAGTCGGATTCGAGAACTTTAATTTTTTATCTGAACGAACGTGATGATAAAACGTATTTCGCTCAAATTTTCCAGAAACTACCCGTAAAAACGCAATACGATCTCTGTGTTTTGGATCTAAATTAGCATGGATCTTAAAAACAAAACCCGAAAAATCATCTTCGCTCGGCTCAACTCTTCTTAGATCGGTATCTCTTCCAATCGGTGAAGGAGAGATTTCACAAAATGTATCTAAGAGCTCCTGCACCCCAAAGTTATTTACGGCAGAACCAAAAAACACAGGGGCAATATCTCCCGACAAATAATCCGATCGTTGAAATGGATCATATACATTTTCAACGATTTCCAATTCTTCCCGTAATTCCTTTGCCGCATTATCCCCAATATACGCATCTAATTCTTGGTCATCTAGGGAAGCAATTTCCAATACTTTTGACTCAATTTTTGTTTTGTTTGCTGAAAACAAATTCAAACTCTGCTGATAAATATTATACACGCCTTGAAAACGATCACCCATTCCTATTGGCCAGGTAAGTGGACGCACCTTGATAGCGAGAATCTGTTCTAGCTCGTCCAATAAATCAAAAGCCTCCTTCCCATCACGGTCCATTTTATTGACAAAAACAATCACTGGGGTTTTGCGCATTCGACAAACTTCCATCAGTCGTTTTGTTTGCTCCTCAACACCATTCGCGCAATCAATCACCAAAATAACACTATCAACGGCTGTTAATGTTCGAAAGGTATCTTCTGCAAAATCTTTATGCCCAGGGGTATCAAGTATGTTGATTTGTTTGTCTTTGTATTGAAAAGCCATTACGGATGTCGCAACAGAGATCCCTCGTTGCTTTTCGATTTCCATGAAATCGGAAGTGGCTGTTTTTTTAATCTTATTATTCTTAACCGCCCCAGCTGTTTGGATTGCCCCACCAAAAAGAAGTAATTTTTCCGTTAAAGTTGTTTTACCAGCATCCGGATGGGAAATTATCCCAAAAGTTCTTCTTTTCTCAATTTGTACTTGATTGCGCATCCAATATTATGAGGTAAAAAAAACCGCAAATTGCGGTTCTTAAAAAATTATAGCTTGAAAATATATTAAAATATTTCGTTCAAATTGAAATGAAATTCTCCTTCAATTTGCGCATTTTCGTCCGAGTCAGATCCATGAACGGCATTTTTAGCTTTGCTTTCAGCGTAAGACTTACGAATAGTTCCATCTGCTGCTTCGGCAGGATCTGTAGCTCCAATTAAGTTTCTAAAATCAAGCACCGCATTTTCTTTTTCTAAAATAGCAGCCACAATTGGACCTGAGGTCATGTAATCTACCAATTCCATATAAAATGGACGTTCTGAATGAACTTCATAAAACTTCATCGCCTGCTCCTTGGTCAATTGCGTGTATTTCATGGCTTTTATTGTAAAACCTGATTGGATAATCAAGTCAATAATTTTTCCCATATGACCATTTTCAATTGCATCGGGCTTTAACATTGTAAAAGTTCTATTTGTCGTCATTTTTTCTAATTTTGAGTGCAAAGATAAGTAATTAAAAAAAAGTTTACTTTTATTTCTTTAATCATTTAGTGTATGACGCCAATTAAACTTATGTTTTTTCTTATCTCAGCCTCTTTTTTAAGTTGCTGCAACGAAACAAAGCCTAAAAAGGTCGAAAAGCAGCAAATTATCCCAATTAAAGATACAATTCCCCCAATTAAAAAAACAGATACAGTAAAAGTAACCAACGAAATACCGCCAAAAAAAATAAGAAAAATAAACCGAGGGGTGAAAACAGCAAAAAAGAACCTTAACGATACCATTGTAAAAAGTACTTCGGACAACAAAATTCCTGAGGCTTGGGAAAAGACCTTTTCATCAGACAAAAAATGGATGGAGCTGTATTCCTTAAGTAAAACATCCTTTATTACCGGTTGGAAAAATGAGTTTGACAGTAATCCAAATGCTTCAATAAGCGAATTCGAGTTATTGTATGCCTATCGAAGTAGAATGGAAAAAGCCTTTTATCAAACGCCGGAATTTATAGAATTTGGTGTGCAACACCTCGCAAGTGATAGCGATTTTCTATCCTTCAAAAAAGAATATCATTCCCATATAACACCGGATTAATTCACCTTTCTTTTGGCGGCAAATTCAATAATTATCCCAATGGTTGGCTGAACAATTCCCGAAGCATTTTCAATGTATTTCGTCAGGTAACGCGTTGGGTCATTCGGATCAGTAACAGGAGCGCCATTCGCATCCGTAACGACTAATAAAGTAGGAGCCAAGATTGTTTTACGAGCGTATGCATTTTGAATGTCCAGGTAAAAATTCAAGTTGAATTTATCTAAAAACAATTTTTTATCCACCCTTACATTCAATTGATGGTAATTTGATTCTCGCAGTGTGTTCAATTTATTATAATCCAACAAACCAATACCATTTATATCCCAATTTTGTTTTAAACTTGAAGTGGCAACGTCATAAGGTGTGTAGGGAGATCCTCCGGAAAACAGCCATCGCATGCCAATTTCCCATCCTTTATTGAATCGTTTTCCACCGGTTAAAGAAACAATGTTTCGGCTATCCCAAGCTGTCGGGACATAATTCTGAAGTTTATCTTGAAATTCAGACTTTACAAATGTATAAGCTATTACAGCATAAAACCCTTTAAATAGTTTTTGTTGATACAGCAATTCAAACCCATAAGACCTTCCCATTGATATAGAACGAACCGCTTCATTTCCAACAATTCCGAAATCAGAACCGACATTAGCCAAACACAAAGAATCTTTAGTAGAAAAAGGATAGTAGTTGTATTTTTTATAGAAACCCTCCACCGTAAATCGAGAACTGATTTCCGTCAGGTATTCCGCACCAAATACAAGGTGATCTGCTTGAATATATTTTAAGTCATTTGCCTTGTTGATCAATATGCCTTGCGGATCGCGGTACCCAAGAATCGTATAAGATGGAAGCTGATGGTAACGGGCAATATTTCCATTGATGGCAATTTTTGGAGTCACCCGAAAATTCAAAGAAAAACTAGGTGATAATTGCTTTAATAAATTGGACATGTTTTTTGAGTAATTCGAACCATCCGCTCGCAATCCAAGCGATAAGTTTAATTTTTCATTAAAAAACCCCTTGCTTAATTGGGAAAATGCGCTGTATTTACTTAAAAATAAATCTGATTTATAATCAATCGTGACCGGTTGACCTTGAACGGTAATGTTATTATAAGTTGAATTAAAATAACGGGCGTATTCATAACCAGCCCCCACATTCCAACGCCAACCATCTTTCTTGTAGGTATGCTCCACTCGCACTTTATTTTCCGCTTCAAAAGAAGCATAATCTAATATTTTGTTGGCCTGAATTTCTACAAAATCCTTATAGCGAGATGCTGTATTATTCAACATGTTTCTACTTACCACAATATTTTGAATCCCATTTTTACTAGAATGCATGTAATTAATTCCTAGCGTATAATTCCATTGTTGTTGCAGCGGTAAATTTCCAAGGATGTAATTATTTGCTTCAATTTGAGAAGAATCTGTCAAATTATCATTCGCACTTGTATTTAATCTAAAATCATCGATGGCACCAAGCCCAATCACAGCTATTTTGTTATTCTTGTTAATCTTGTAATTATACTTAAATTGAAAGTCATTATAGGTAGGTAAAATGGGCAATTTAAGCGCAGCAAAAAGAAATTGTAAATAAGATCTTCGGGCAGAAAAGATGAAATTTGAATTCTTTCCCAAGGGTCCATCGAGCGTAATAGCAGCATCACTAGAACCCAAAGCAAAATTAGTTATCAAGCCATCACTGTTTCCGTCTTTCTGTTTGAAAGCAATCACACTACTCAACCCATTTGCTCGATTGGCTGGGAAAGCGCCCGCATAAAAATCAACCTCGCGAATAAAATTCACATTTAACAAGCCTACAGGACCGCCGCTACTTCCTTGCGTAGCAAAGTGATTGATATTAGGAACTTCAATACCATCCAAATAAAATTTATTCTCCCCTGGCGAACCGCCTCGAATAATTATATCATTTCTAAAAGTGGCACGAGATGCTACTCCAGGAAGCGCTGCAATTACACGACTCACATCGCGATTTGCACCAGGAAGCCTTTCTATTTCTGTGGCATTTAAAGTCTTTAATGAAACAGGAGATTCTACATTTCTTATAAATCTATTTCCTTTTACAATGATTTCTTTTTGTTCGTTAACAAGGAAATCCAGATTAAAATCCAATTCGATAGAGCGAGCATTGGTAACTGTAATTTCATTGATTATTTGATCTTTAAACCCGGGACATGTTGCTTTAAAAGAATAAATGCCTGGTGCAATACCAACTATCTCATACGAACCATCTTCCTTGGTAATTGCACCTTTTTGTAGTTCGATAATGGTAATCTTTCCTAAAGCGACTGCTTCATTATTGGCAGCGTTGTATACATGCCCACGCACTATACCATTTTGAGAAAAAGAGGTTAGTGTTACGAGAAGAAAAAAAAAGGAGTAAAATAATTTCATGTGATTGACATTTAAATAGTTACAACAAAAAACAAATTATCTTGTTCACAACAACTTAGAATAATTAGTTAATCCTTGATCAGAATTGAGAACAAAAATAAATAATATGCTGCTTGTTTACAGAAAGAAAGCGAGCAAAAATCAACTAGCGAAAAATTAATTACGCTAAATCGATAAGCAATAGCGACTTGTGATTTAAACAG
>CAMCQW010000164.1 GCA_945877045.1 Chryseobacterium gleum | reverse complement strand
TAAATTAGTGCGAATTTTATCATTTACTTTATGATTATAATAAAAACTTTCTTTTTTAGCATAGTTTCCAAAGTGTTTACCGTAATATAAATCACCAAAGCCAGAAAGGGTGAAATTATGGTTTTTATTTTTCGATCCTTGCCAGGTTGTTTGGCCAAAAGCATGAAACGTCATTAAAACGATAATGGCGAGAATGATAAGGAATGGATGTTTTTTCATGATGTTAAAGTTAGCAATAGTAGATTTATCATATAATCACGGTTATACTGTTAGTTCTCCAACCAAATTTAAATTTAATTTATTGATTCGATCTTCTTTTGATGAATAATTTCCCAACACATACATCAACTTTGCAAGCGCTGCCTCTGTGGTCATGTCCTTTCCGCTAAGCACCCCAATTTTTTCAAAAAACGAGCTGGTTTGATATTGTCCCTGCCGTACCGAACCGGAAGAACATTGTGTGACATTTAGAATAATTCCTCCGGCATCGATATAGTTGGTAATTAAGTCAATCATATCTTGATTGTTCGGTGCGTTTCCAGCGCCAAATGTTTCTAATACAATTCCTTTAAATTGATTGACATTAAAAAGGAATTCATAGTTTTTAAAAGGAATTCCAGGATATATTTTTAGCAAACCTATACGCGTTTCTAAGTTTTTATAAACTTGAAGTACGGGTCTTTTTTTAATAGTATCTTGCCCAAGTTGATATTGAATCATCACACCAGCAACTGCTAACGGTGGATAATTTGGCGAGGCAAATGCCTCAAATTGATTGGCGGATATTTTCGTGCAACGATTTCCTCTATAAAGGGAATACTCAAAATAGATAGCTACTTCTTGCACGGTAGAAGATCCGTCAGCGTTTTTTGCCGCCGCGATTTCAACCGCGGTTATTAAATTCTCTTTCCCGTCTGTTCGTATGGTTCCAATTGGTAATTGCGATCCCGTCAGAATAATTGGTTTTGTTAGGCCTTGCAGCATGAAGCATAAAGCGGATGCGGTATAGGCCATGGTATCTGAACCATGAAGTACCACAAATCCATCATACGTTTCATAATTTTCACTGATAATCTCAACCAATTGTTTCCAATGTGCATAGGTCATGTCGGAGGAATCAATCGCTTTTTCAAAACTAATACTACTTAATTCGACATGGAGTCTTTCCAATTCAGGTATGTGGTCAAACACATAATTAAAATCGAGACTTTTAAGCTCCCCGGTTCGAAGGTCTTTGATCATTCCGATCGTCCCCCCGGTGTAGATGAGTAATATCTTTGCTTTCATATTAAAATCGTTTTAATTGAAAAAGTTCCTTTGCATTATGCGAAATTATTCTAGCTACTTCTTCAAGTGGAACCTGATACAAATCAACTAATTTATACGCCACTTCGAGCATATAAGCAGATTCATTTCGTTTCCCTCTGTAGGGCACTGGAGGTAAATACGGGGCATCCGTTTCTAGTACCAAGTCCTCTAATGAAGCGGCTTCCTTAAGCGTCTTTCCAAGTTCTGAGTTTTTATACGTCAACACTCCCCCAATTCCTAATAAAAAACCCCCGTAATTTTTTATGTGTTTTGCTTGTGCTGTATTCCCTGTAAAGCAATGAAACACCCCTTTGAGCTTATCATCATTTGCTTTGTCTAAAATCTCGAAGATTTCATTAAAGGCATCACGAGCATGTATAGCAATCGGTAAATCAAGTTTTTTGGCCCATTGAATTTGTCGGATAAAAGCCGTTTTTTGTTCTTCAAGAAACGTTTTGTCCCAATAAAGATCCATTCCGATTTCTCCTATGGCACAAAATCTAAGAGGATCAGCAAATAAATAACCCTCAATTTTCTCTAATTGCTCTTCCCAATCAGCCTTAACATAAGCGGGATGAAGTCCCATCATAGGAATACACATAGGATACTTTTCTTGAATGGCAAGCATGGGTTCAATACTTTCCACATCAATATTGGGCATTAAGATATTGCTTATACCGGCCTCTTTTGCGCTAGATATCGTAGTGTCTAAATCACCCAGAAAGGCTTCATCATAGGTGTGGGCATGTGTATCAATAAAATGCATTTAGTGTTCTTTCTGTTTGTTTGAGAGTTCCCAATTCCAGGCATCTTTTATGGCATCTTGATAAGAAAATTGTGCTTGCCAGTTTAACAATGATTTAGCAAGATCCACATTTGCATAGATCTCTATGATATCCCCGGCTCTTCTTGGGGCAAATTCCCAGGAAAGTTTTCCCCCACTAATTTCTTCGAAAGCTTGAATCATTTGAAGCACACTGGTTCCTTTTCCGGTACCTACATTAATATATTCACAGGATCCAATTGAATTATTGCCAAAAGCTTCGACGGCTTTTATATGTGCGTCAGCCAAGTCCATTACGTGTATATAATCTCTTATGCAAGTTCCATCGATGGTAGGGTAATCATTTCCAAAAACCAATAGTTTGCTATGTTTTCCAATAGCGGTTTGTGTAATAAAGGGCAATAAATTCGCTGGCTTCCCTATCGGTAATTCGCCTATTAATCCACTCGGATGGGCACCAATGGGATTAAAATAACGTAAGCAAATAACTTTAAAACGGCTTGTTGCTTTCGCATAATCGGCAATAATCTGTTCGGCCATCCACTTGGTATAGCCATAGGGTGAGGTGGGGAGTTGTTTGGGCGTTTTTTCATTTACCTCTTTAATGGAATCTGGTTCACCATAAACGGTACAAGAGGAAGAAAAAACGAACTCATTCGCACCAAATACTTCCATGCATTCTAAAATATTCAGCAACCCGATGAGGTTGTTTTGGTAATATTTTAAGGGTTCCATCACCGATTCACCCACCGCTTTAAATGCCGCAAAATGAATAACAGCATTTATTTGATGTTTTGAAAAAACGTCTTTCAAGGCTGTTTTATCGCAGATGTCTATAGTATAAAACAAGGGTTCAAACCCAATTAATTTACTTAAATCTTGTATGACGCGGGGATTACTATTACGGAAATCATCCACAATAATAGGTGTGTAGCCACTTTTTGCTAATGCATCAACAGTATGTGCGCCAATATAGCCTGCTCCCCCGGTAATTAAAACGTTTTTCGACATCATATCAAAGGTAGTTGAAAAACAATTAATTTTGCATCAGCCCTTGTATAAAAAACACTTGTTTTATGAATGTCTTTCTTTCGCTTATTTCACTTTTGATTTTAAATCAGTCATCTACAAGCTATGATTTAACGATTAACGTCAAAGGGTTTCCTTCAAATAAGGGAGATGCTTATATTGCCATTTATAGAGTATCGGATGATTTTCCGGTTTTTGGCAAGCAATATAAAGGAAAGACATCCTCGATATCCGGAACCGCAAGCAAAGTTGTTTTCAGCAATATCCCCTCGGGCTCCTATGCCGTCGCGGTTTATCACGATAAAAACAACAATAAAATCTTAGACAAGAATTACTTAGGAATTCCAATTGAGTCTTATGGGTTTTCTAATAATGCACGCCGAACATTTAGTGCACCAAGCTTCTCAGAGGCAGCTGTTGTCGTGAATACCAATAAGACAATTAATATTACCGTAAAATAGTAATTTTTAGGTGGTTATTAATTAACGATAAGAAAACATAAGCCCCAAAAAAGATAATTTTAAGGAAATAGAAGAGTAGATTAAAACGAAGAATTTTGTAGATAAAAAACTATCTAAAATGAATTCAAAATTAATCGTTACTTCTATAAGTATATTATTATCAACAATCGTTGCTCAATCGCAGATCGCACTTTGGAATTATAACACAATTGTTGGTTCCCCAACGACTTACAATGCTGATTTAGGTGTGGGAACATCTTCTATAGTAGGGACACTTACTGTTGCTGCAGCTGCAACGGGCATGGACCCGATAATAAACAATGGCTGTGGTGCTCAAAATGGTGTCAGTCCAGGGGCGTGGGCTTTTACTGCTGTTCCGGGATTAGCAAATGAATCCAATGGTGTTCAATATAATGTCTCGACCGTTGGTTATCAAAATATAAAATTTACCTGGGACCAACGATGGTCAGGTACAGCAGTAAATACCGTAAGAGTTAAATATACAACGGATGGTATCGCTTGGACCGACTTTGTAATGACGGACCAAAACACGACATATTGTAACGGTGTCCTTGATGCAGGACGTTTTCAAAATAACGGCGTTGGTGACCAATACAGAAGAACATCAGTAGATTTCGTAGCTATTCTAGCAGCGAATAATAATCCAAATTTTGCCGTTAGAGTTCTTGCGGCACACTATCAGGCTACGGGTGAATTTAGACAAACAGTCTTAACAGGCTCTATTGCAACCGGAGGTACTTGGCGATTTGACAATGTAAAAGTTGAGGGAGGTGCTAACACATCCATTGCCGCCGCTAATAATTTTATTCAAGTGGCTGAAAATGTTGGAACGGTTAACGTACCGATATTAATTGCAAACGCAAATGCCAGCCCAGTAACCTTAAACCTAGGTTTTTCTGTTTATTCAAACGCAACTGACAATGTTGATTTTACATGGACAAACACATTAACTATACCAGCCAACACGAATGGCACTACCAATCATGTAATTACAATTATTGACGACTTATTACCTGAAAAAGCAGAACGAATTGTTGTGAAAATACTATCAGGAACCAATACAAGAATATCAACAACGGAGAATTATCAAATCATTTTCATTAAAGACAATGATTATCAAGCTCCTTCACCATCGAATGCATTAAACCTAACACTATTAACGAGCTTTTCTAACGGTACTGCAGGAACGAATTCCGCTGAAATAGTTGCGTTCGACGCCGATGTTGACCGTTTGTTTATTGCAAATAGCATTGCTGCAAAATTAGACATTGTGAATTTCTCTAATCCGGC
>CAMCQW010000163.1 GCA_945877045.1 Chryseobacterium gleum | reverse complement strand
GATATTCAACTCCCATGGCATAATTGTATTCAAAATTACTTTCGTTGGCTACTAGGTCATTCATTTTCTGAACAACTGTCCCATATTTTTGAGCCCATTCCGTATTTGACATGGCTCTGTCCGTGTATTCTTTCTCGCGCATTATTTTTACACCAACACCATCCAAATTGCTTAACCCTTCGATTTGTCCGATCCATTTTTTCCATGCATTAGCAATACTTGCTTGTTTGGCTGAATATTGTATTCGAATTAAATCGGAACTACGCATCCCTTTATCTATTACTCCCAAAGAAAGATCCCTCATATGAATCCGAGCTGGACGTTCTTTTTCTATAATAAATTTCAAATACGAAGAAACAACGTGTTGTTCTGTTGTTCCAGGAAAGCCATAAACCATAGTAAAATCTCCCACATGCCTATCTTTCATGGATATTGGCAAATAATGTAGTGGAGTGTATGGAACATTTTTCTCACTGTATGGCGCCGGTTTGTTGTCAGCGCCCACATAGATTCTGAAGACAGAAAAATCACCTGTATGTCTTGGCCAAACCCAATTATCGGTGTCACCTCCAAATTTTCCAATAGAATTAGGTGGGGTGCCAACAAAACGCACATCCAAAAACTCTTCCTTTACCATTAGGTAGTAAGCATTGCCATAATCGAAGGCTTTTACCTCAGCAACATAATGCGTTCCAGCGACTGCAGCAGCCGCAATTTTTTTCATATTTGCTTCAATGGTTGCCTTATCTGCTTTGGAACTTGATCCAAGAAAAATTGCACTTGTTACGTCCTCAATCCGAACAATACGGGCGGCGCTTAGTCCAACATTTTTTAATTCTTGACTTTGATTTTGCGCCCAATACCCATTTTTGAGATAATCATTTTCCAAGGATGAATGCGATTGTATTTGAGAATAACCACAATGATGGTTAGTTAAAAGGAGCCCTTTATTGGAAACCATCTCTGCCGTACAGCCCCCACCGAATTGAAAAATAGCGTCCTTTAAACTAGAATGGTTAACACTGTATATCTCATCTGCCGATAATTTCATTCCTTTTGCCTTCATATCAGACTCGAAAGCGGCAATTAAAGAAGGAATTAACATGCCTTCTTCCGCAAGTAATAAATGGAAATTAGAAACAAAAAGAACTAATAATAGGGTCAATTTAGTAAATCGCATAAACTTAATATATAAATTTTGGTAACGAAGATAAAGCTTAGTTTGTAATCCACGAATAATTAAGATCAAGTATCTTTTGAAATGGTTAATTTTGCATAAAAAAAAAGTGATTGTCTACGAAGGTTTAGCGAAATCCATAAATTGTAAAATACCTATTGTAACAATAGGCACCTTTGACGGGATGCATTTAGGACATCAAAAAATAATCAAACAATTAATTCGAATTGCCAAGGAACTTAATGGGGAAAGTGTATTACTTACCTTCTTTCCTCACCCAAGAAGCGTGATAAATACGGGTGCTCCTATTAAACTACTTCAAAACCAAGCAGAAAAGATAAAAAAACTCGAAGAAATAGGTCTTGATAAATTAGTAGTAATTCCATTTACCGATGATTTTTCCAAATTATCAGCCATTGATTTTGTTCAAACTATCCTAATAGATAAATTAAAATGCCATTCACTTGTATTGGGTTATGACCATCATTTTGGAAATAATAGAGAAGGGAACCTTGCCTTTTTACTTGCTAATGTGAAAAAATTTGACTTAAACATTATTGAAATCCCCGCCAAAGAAATAGATGCCATCAAAATTAGCTCTACAAAAATAAGGAACTCGTTGCTCCAGGGAGATGTTGAAACTGCCACTCTTTTTCTAGGATATCCTTATGAAATCAGTGGTGTGGTTGTTGCTGGTGAGCAGCTAGGAAGAACAATCGGATTCCCAACCGCCAATATATCTTTAAACGATTCGAATAAGCTAATTCCAAAAAATGGGGTGTATGCCGTTAAGACCGAGATTCATGGAAAGGAACACTTCGGAATGCTTAATATCGGTGTTAATCCAACGGTGCAAGACACTTCATCGATTAAATTAGAAGTGCATCTTTTTGATTTCTCTGCGGATCTTTACAATGAAAGTATTACCTTACAACTTATTAATTACATTCGACCGGAACATAAATTCGATTCCATCGAAGCATTAACTAAACAATTAACTGAAGATGAAATTTTTGTTCGGAATTATTTTTCTTTGCAGTAGTTTATTCAGCTTTTCGCAAGTAAGTAATTTCAAAATTTATACCTTGGAAGAAGCCCTTCTTGTCTCGCCTGATAGCGTATATTCAATAGACCTCAGCCGAAATAAACTTTATGAATTACCCAAGGAATTATTTCGTTTTACTTCATTAAAATCACTCAACCTTTCCAAAAACAAACTCAGCATATTGGGAGAAGATTTATCCTTATTAAGCCGATTGGAAAAAATTGACATTTCCTCCAATAAGTTTGAATCCTTGCCTGCCGTACTTTTTCAATTAGGAAAGTTACAGACATTGATTGCGGCAAAAAATGAAATTTTGAAGATTCAAGATGAAATACAGTATTTGCAATCGCTGCGTGAAATTGACCTCTACGACAACCCTGTTTCTGATATAGGAAGCGGATTAACTAAATTGAAAAATCTTGAAAAGCTTGATTTGAGAGGCGTTATGTATGGCCCAACATTTCATCAATTTATTCTTTCAAGTTTACCAAATTCACTTGTAAAAATGGACCCCCCTTGCACCTGCATGGAATAGTTTTCAACATAGATTTGCTTAAACATACTTAAAAGTTAATCGTTGGTTATGGACATTGTTTTTTACTTTTGAATAATGTTTAAAAATTCGCTCTTATTCATTTTACTAGCCGCTTCCTTATTGATAGGAAAAAACGTTTTGTCTCAAAATTCCATTACCTATTCCACGACTGCTTCTAATTGTAGCGATTCAACGAGTGCATTAATTTCCGTTTACGTTAATGGAGGACAAGCACCCTATCAATATGTATTGAGCAATGGAGCGCTTTCAAGCAATAATACTTCTGGAATATTTTATAATCTTGGCGCAGGGACGTATACTGTTTCTGTGACAGATGCCTTGGGCGTAATTGTATCAAGCAGTGGCATAGTAATTCCAACAGGCGTTTATTTAGAAGTTAACCCAAGTTCTATTAGCATTTGTCCCAATAGTAACCTTCAGATTTCTGTGAGCGGTGGCAATGGGAATTATAATTGGTCAGCAATTCCGGTGGATCCTACCTTAATGTTTCCATTTAACGATAGTGTCCTTGTTTCTCCAATTCAAAATACGGTATATACCGTGGCAACAAATGCATTAAATACTAATTTGATTTTTAATGGAACTTTTGAGTATGGAGATCTTGGTTTTTTTAGTGCTTATTCCTCCTTATTTCCAACTAATCCTAGTGGAGCTCAAGAATCATACGGCATTACAAACAATGCCTCTTCCTGGTATCCGAGCTATAGTGCTTGTGTTGATCATACCCTTGGTAATGGCATAGGTAAAATGATAGTACTCGATGGCGCAACAAACGGAACGAGTCCTTTTTGGGAACAAACAATTGCGGTAGAAAAAAATAAAAATTATGTGTTTACCTATTTTGCACAAAGTCTAACGAATACCAATCCGGCAGAAATACAGGCGGTTTTCAATGGCGTAACGATGGGAGTTGATACACTTCAATTGCTCACATGTGATTGGCTTAGTACATCTTACAATTGGTTTTCTGGAAATGATTCCTCCATCACAATTGTACTTACCGATCTAGAAACCTCCGCTATTGGAAATGATTTTGCCTTGGATGATTTAAGCTTGAGTACCTTGCTCTCATGCAGTAACACTTCAAGCGTTCAAATTACCACCAACAACCTTGATTTAGGATTGCAATATCCTGCCAATGCTTGTGTAGGCGGAAATAATATAAGTCCTGTTCTAAACCCAAATTATCCCTCTACGGGTAGTTTTAATGTAATCCCTGCTGGATTAAATGTACATCCGGTGACGGGAATAATAAATTTAACGAACGCCAACCCTGGCAATTATCAGATTATTTATTCCTTGCCAATTTGTAATCAACTATCACACGACACCGCAATGATTACTATTCGTGCACGTCCTAGCTTACTCGAATTAACAGGGGGTGATTACTATTGCATTGGACAAACATTTAATCCCTTATCGCTTTTGGTGACTGGCACACCTAATTGGAACATCTATTTTTCATTGGATGGCGTTCCTCAAAGTGTGCTCAATGTAAATTCCTTGCCCATATTAATCGGGAATTCAATCGGAACATATGTACTGGATTCAATTAATGATGCGTATTGCTCCAATGTGTTGGTTGGAAGCCAAACAATTGCCCTGACAGATGGGCCTCAAGTGCCACTATTTGTTGGTGACACTATCTTTTGCGAAGATGAAACAACTACGAGTATTCAAATTGCCAATATCAACGCCTCCGGAACTGTCAATTGGTACAATGATTCAAGTCTATCCAACTATTTATTTAGTGACGATGAACTATTTCCTTCCAACGATACTTCTGCTATATTTTATGTAACGCAATCGGTAAATGGATGTGAAGGTCCTTATGGCATGCTATCAATCACGGTGGAACCTTGTGGATTTGTTATTCCAACTGCCTTTACACCGAATGGTGATAACCAAAACGACACCTGGGGAATTGTGGGGATAGATGCGAAATACCCTACTAATATTGTTAACGTTTACAATAGATGGGGGGAACTTTTGTATGAATCTTCTGAAGGAAATTATAGCAGCAATGAATGGGATGGCACGTATAAAGGAGAGCCGTTGCCGGTTGGTTCCTATTACTATATCATTGAACTGGCGAAGGATCAGACAAGTGAGCCACTGAAT
>CAMCQW010000162.1 GCA_945877045.1 Chryseobacterium gleum | reverse complement strand
GGCTTTACCTTGGCTAGTGATATTAGAAAAATTAATAGTGAAATCCCTATCTTGTTTTTAACAGCAAAGACCATGACGGAAGATAAAGTCCAAGGATTTAAGTCTGGTGGCGATGATTATTTAACGAAGCCTTTTAGTGTGGAAGAGCTTCAATTGCGGATAAAAGCTTTGTTGAGAAGGGTGAATATAAAAATGGATAAACCGGAAGATAAAGTGCTGCCTTTGGGTATCTTTTTGTTCGACACTGAGAATATTTGTTTGATAATCAATGAAACTAAAAGGTCATTGACCAAGAAAGAAGCCCAAATATTAAAGTTGTTATATAAATTTAAAGGGCAGGTATTGCCACGAGAAGTTATATTAAATGCTGTTTGGGGGCAAGACGATTACTTCGTTGGACGTAGTTTGGATGTTTTCATAACCAAATTGAGAAAATACTTACGCGATGATGAATCCATTACTTTGTCGAATATTCATGGAGTAGGGTTTAAACTTGAAATTTTAGAATGAGCAACTACATTTTGCACATTGAAACGGCAACAAAAGTTTGCTCAGTGGCGCTGTCGTTAAATGGTGAACTTATTTCTTGTAAAGAATCCTCAAATGATGAGTTCGTTCATGGCGAACAGTTAACAAACTATATTTCCGAAGTTGTTTCATTAGCCAATATTAAGCTTTCAAATCTATCTGCTGTTTCTGTTTCATCTGGTCCTGGCTCATACACAGGATTACGCATCGGAGTTTCCACCGCAAAAGGCTTGTGTTTTGGACTTTCGATACCACTCATTGCTGTACCATCGCTTTTATCACTCATCTCTTTAGCAAAAGAACGTCATCCAACAACAACTATTTGCGCCATGTTTGATGCCCGGAGAATGGAGGTTTTTAGGCAAGTAGTCGATGAAAACGGGTTGGAATTATTGCCGGTTGGCCCTCAAGTGGTCGATGAATATTCAATGGTAGATTTTGAGCCGTTTCTGGCTGTGGGTGATGGAACAAATAAACTAAAAGAATTGTGGGGAAATAGAAAGGTTCAGTTTGATGATGCTATTGTTCCTTCGGCAAAAGGCCAACTAATACTGGCAAATCAAAAGTTTAAGGCCCAAGATTTCGAGGATGTCGCTTATTTTGTCCCTAATTATGGAAAAGAGTTCTACACGCCTTAATTAACACGAATTTTTTTGGTCCACAATGCTTCGTTGCCGCAAGCATCTTTTACTTGTAACTTGAAATTGATAAGGCCTTTCTCTGAAGGTTCAAAAACATGAATTAGCAACTTATTTTTTTTGTCGTATTCTAGTACCTTCCACTTTCCATTAATGAATAAGTTGTAAGTGCTGATACTGGTTTTTGCATCACTAACTTTCCATTCGATACTGTTTTTCTTTAAACTTGTATCTCCGGCCACAAAATTACTTGGAGAGACACTTGGTGGAGTGAAATCACTCCCCACTTTAAAAGTTCCTAATGAGGATATTGATGCTTCTAATTTATCGTTTATTAGTTGCGTTTTAAGTGCTTCTTTTTGTTCATTGGCTCCAGCAAGATAGATATATTGTTTTGTAATTAATGTGTTGGCGATAGGGGTCATAGTAACTTTTGCACCTTCGAATATGGGAGTACTGGCCTTTCCGAGTTGGATTTTATCTTTGGTTATTATTACGTCTTTTTTTACAGGTTCAAAAAGAGCATGCGCTTGTAGGGTAATTGAATTTCCGAACTCTTCAAAATGATAGGAAGAATCGGGAATTAAAAAAAGTCCACTTGGTGTTGGGTCAATAACAATTTTTCCTAATGAGGCACGGTAAACTAGGTCAAATTTTACGGAGCTTCTATTTTTCTTTGCGTCAAGTAATAGGATGCCTATCGGAATAGAATCGTGGCCTTTTAAGTTTATTATTTTGAGAGGATCAGACTTATAAACTTCTAAATGATTATTGGTTTTATAGATTAATTTATGAATTTTTCTACCGTTTGTTTTGTATTCATGATAATCACAGTAATCATTAATTAATCGATCATGTGAAAATGATACGGTGTCAATTTTACTGTGAAAAACAGTATCGTTTGAGACAATTAACAGGTTTTCAAACAAGCCACAGGTGCTTAAATCGGCGCCAATTTTATCGCTGCCTTCTATGCCTATTAATAATTTATTAGTTCCATCCATAAAGGCAGGAGGAATGATAATTTTATTCGTTGCGACGGTGTACTCCGTCCCTTTCTTTATGATGGGTACAGCAATTTTTTTATCATTGATGTAGTAACCATGTTGGTCAATGGCATAAATATATATTTTGCTAGGAACCGGTGCTTGTTGGTCAACAATATTGATTCCATGTACTAAAGGGTGCAAGGCCTTTTCTGTTTTTGTGTCACGCAATTCAAAATGTAAATGAGGGCCAAAAGAATTGCCGGAATTGCCGGAATAAGCGATTAGCTGCCCTTTTGTTACTGGTATTTGTTGCGGCTCAAGTACTAAATCTATTTCGTTTAATTGGTTCTTTTCTTGGTATAACTTAACGATCGCTTGTATGCTTTTTTCAAATTTTGTACAATGTGCATAAACACTTGTTACCCCGTTGGGATGATTCACATAAATCACTCTTCCATAGCCAAGAGGGGTGATTTTTATCCGTGCAACATACCCCGCTTCAATCGAGTAAAGAGAAAGGCCCACTTTTCCTTCTGTCCTAAAATCAATCCCCATGTGAAAATGGTTGGGCCGCAAATCTCCAAAGGAGGCGGATAGTTTTAAAGGTATCCCCAAAGGTGAGTGGTAGCTTGGAGCAATAACTTGTGCCTTGAAAAAATGGGATAGTAATAGTCCAAAAATGACTGCGAATAGTTGTTTGTTTTGCATAAACAAAGTTAAGCGTTCAAAAAAGATAAAAATACCCACCTAAAAATATTGTTATCAACTAATGTATATTAACTTTGTAAAAAGTTGCTACAATGACTGAACAAATTCAAAAAAGCATAACTCTTTTACGCACGAAGTTTATGGGTCTTCACCAAAACTTAGTTAGTGCTAAAGAACAAATTGCGGCCTTGAATTTAGAAAATGAAATGCTTAAATCTGCTTTAAATAATGTTGAAGAATCAAGAACATTGTTAGAAGCGGACTTGGAAAAAGCTAAGTTGGAAATTGTGGCGGCGAACAAACAGGTTGTTAATAGTCCACTTGTTTCTCAAGGCAGAAACAATGAACAAATTGACGAATTGGTGAAAGAAATAGAAAACTGTATAGCATCGCTAAAAAAATAAGAAATGGGTAAAATTTCTTTGAAAGTGGAAATAGCTGGACGTACGTATCCCCTCACTGTCCTTGATAGTGAAGAGAAATTAGTATTAAAAGCGGTTGAAGACATTAACAAAGCTGTAGCGCTCTTGAAAACGAATTACGCTGTGAGTGATTCGCAAGATTTATTAGCAATGTCTTCCCTTCAATTTATGTTGAAAGGAGCCTCGAAGAAAATAGAAAAAGAAATTGAACCAATCGATTATTCATCTATTGAACGTGCTTTACAAGAATTCTCAGAAGAGTTAGATCAACTCGATTAATTCTTTCCATTCGTCCAACTTGTAGTATTAATTTTTAAAAAAAGTTGAAATGGAAGTGTTATGGATATTATTGGGATTACTTGGTGGCGGAACAGCAACTTTTATCATTCAAAAGAAGTTGGTAAATACCAAAAGCGAAGGTTTAATAAAAGAAGCAGAGGCACAAGCTGAAATCATTAGAAAGGAAAAAGCGCTTCAGGCTAAGGAGAATTTCTTGCGTTTGAAAGAGGAGCATGAATCAGCGATTAAGGACCGTGAAAGAAAGCTTCAATCAAACGAAGATCGCGCTCGTGCTAAAGAAAAAAACATAGATCAAAAACTGGAAGACCTAGATCGTAAAGAAAAAATCACAGAGGGTTTACAAAGTGATTTTGATGCTAAATTTCAGGGATTGACAGTTCGTATGCAGGAGTTAGATAAAATTCTAAGTAAACGTGTTGCTGAGCTTTCAAAAATTAGCGGGATGCAACCGGAGGATGCTAAAAAAATGTTAATGGAAGCATTGACAGATGAAGCTAGAACGGGAGCCATGGCTCAAATAAAAGAAATAACGGAAGAAGCGAAGCTTAATGCTAATCGTGAAGCGAGAAAAATTGTTATCCAAACGATACAACGAGTGGCTACGGAACAAGCAGTAGAGAACGCTGTATCGGTATTTAATATCGAATCGGATGAGGTGAAAGGTAGAATTATTGGACGTGAAGGTCGAAATATCCGCGCCTTGGAAGCTGCAACTGGAGTAGAAATTATCGTCGATGATACGCCAGAAGCAATTATCCTTTCTTGTTTTGATCCAGTTCGTAGAGAAATTGCAAGACTTGCACTCCATCAATTGGTTTCTGATGGTCGAATTCATCCGGCTAGAATTGAAGAGGTGGTGGCTAAAACTCGCAAGCAATTGGATGAGGAAATCGCAGAAACAGGAAGAAGAACTTGTATAGATTTAGGTATTCATGGCTTGCATCCTGAACTAATGCGCATGGTGGGAAGAATGAAATTCAGGTCTTCTTATGGGCAGAATTTGTTGCAACACTCTCGTGAAGTAGCGAACCTTTGTGCAATTATGGCAGCTGAACTTGGTCTTAATGTTAAATTGGCGAAACGGGCTGGGCTTTTGCATGATATTGGAAAAGTTCCCGATGAAGAGCCGGAATTACCACATGCTATTCTTGGGATGAAAGTCGCTGAGAAATTCGGAGAGAAAGGTGAGGTGCTTAATGCTATTGGTGCGCATCACGATGAAATCGAAATGACTTCCTTAATTTCTCCCATTGTGCAAGTTTGTGATGCTATTTCGGGAGCTAGACCGGGAGCTAGACGTGAAATAGTTGAAACTTACATTAAGCGAATTAAAGAACTGGAGAATTT
>CAMCQW010000161.1 GCA_945877045.1 Chryseobacterium gleum | reverse complement strand
ATTTCAGAATATACTGTTAACATGCTTGGATTGACAATTCCCATGTTCATCCCATGTTGGATGGCGTGATATAGAAAAACGGAATGCATCGCTTCCCTCATCATATTATTTCCTCTAAATGAAAACGAAACGTTGGACACACCACCACTCACCGAAGCGCCGGGTAAATTTTCTTTTATCCATTTCGTAGCCTTAAAAAAGTCCACTGAATTGTTGTTGTGCTCATCCATGCCGGTTGCAACCGGAAAAATATTGGGATCGAAAATAATATCCTCTGGAGAAAAGCCCACAACATCCACTAAAATAGAATAGGATCGTTGACAAATCTCTATTCTTCGTTCATAGGAATCTGCTTGTCCAAGTTCATCAAATGCCATTACTACCACTGCGGCACCGTAACGGCGAATTTTTTTTGCTTGCTCAACAAACACCTCTTCACCTTCCTTTAAAGAAATGGAGTTTACCACTCCCTTTCCTTGAATACATTTTAATCCTGCTTCAATAATCTCCCATTTTGAGCTATCAATCATCACAGGAATTCTAGCGATATCAGGTTCTGATGCTATTAAATTTAAGAATTTTTGCATGGCCGCTTTGCCATCAATCATTCCTTCATCCATATTTACATCAAGAATTTGAGCCCCCCCTTCTACTTGTTCTCGGGCGACCGCCAAAGCAGCATCAAAGTCACCCTCGCTTATCATTCTTAAAAAAGCCTTCGAACCAGTCACATTGGTTCTTTCGCCAATATTAATAAAATTAGTTTCGGGAGTTACAACTAAGGCTTCAAGCCCAGACAACTTCAATGCTTTCATTGGATTATTCTAGGTTTATAATTTTGAGCCATGCGGGTAATTTCTACAATATGATCCGGTGTGGTGCCACAACAACCGCCAATAATATTTACAAGTCCGTCTTTTAAAAAGACTTCTATTTGTGAGGCCATCATTTCAGGCGTTTCATCATATTCCCCAAATTCGTTGGGCAAACCAGCGTTTGGATGAGCACTTACAGCGAAAGGGGATTTGCTATTTAATATTTGAAGGTATGGTCGCATTAACGAAGCTCCTAAAGCACAATTGAGACCAATACTTAAGAGAGGCATGTGTGACAATGATATTAGGAATGCTTCAGTGGTTTGTCCAGTTAAGGTTCTACCACTTTGATCCGTGATGGTCCCTGAAACCATTATCGGCAAACTCTTTTTACGACTTTCATACACACAATCAATGGCATAAAGCGCCGCTTTTGCATTTAGCGTATCAAACACTGTTTCTACAAGTAATATATCAACTCCACCATCCATCAAGGCATTAATTTGCTCCGAATAGGCAATTACTAATTCATCAAATGATACTCCTCGAAAGCCGGGATCGTTTACATCAGGTGAAATGGAGGCTGTCCTATTTGTTGGTCCGATTGAACCCGCAACAAAACGAGGCTTATCCTTAAATTCAGCGGCCACTTCTTTCGCTATTTTCGCCGATTCATAGTTAATTGCATACACAGCCGATTCCAAGCTATAATCAGCTTGAGCAATTGAGGTTCCACTAAAGGTATTCGTTTCAATAATATCTGCACCTGCTAAAAAATATTGCCTATGAATCTCTTTAATAATTTCTGGTCGCGTTAAAGAAAGCAAATCATTATTACCTTTTAAGGATTTGTGATGGTTTTCAAAATGTCCCTCTCTAAAATCAAACTCCTCGAGCGTATAACGTTGAATCATCGTACCCATAGCACCGTCTAAAATCAAAATGCGCTCTCGCAACAACTTTTCTAATTGTTCCATGTTTTTTTGTAATATTGAAGAAAGCGCGAGATGCTGCAATAACTTATCTTTTTCCTGTTAGGGAATCGGAATTGGCACCTTATCTTTTCAGATAGGTTGCCAAGGTATCAAAGGGCCTGTCCCTCCACCTTTCTTCATAAGTTTAAATAAATGAACTTTGACAAAAGTACTTTGAAAAATTTAAGAAGCAATAATTCCAAGGAGACTTTATTCCTGTCATTTCCTTTTTTTATTACGCAGAAACACAAACCGCTGATAATGAAAGGACAACTAGTTCATTATTCTAAATAGCGATAATTAATAAGGCATTAATTGAATACGATTTCCTTTTTCCTGTTGTATTACATTTTTTAGCGTTAGGTTAAAAAGGATGACACTTAATTGAGACGATGGTAATACAAAAGCATTGCACAAACTATCTGCGTGCACTTCGCCATTTTTGATTAAAAAGTCTACAATTTTTTGCTCAAGATCCGATAAACCAAGGTCGATTGAATGATGAGAAGCTCTTGGTTTTGTCTCCCAGTTCATGATTTTTAGTATGTCCGAGGCTTTTGTAACTAGGTGCGCTTTCTGATTTTTAATCAACTTATTACATCCCGAAGAAAAAACTCGATTAACATCCCCAGGGTAAGCAAAAACATCCCTACTATAATCATTGGCTAAATCTGCTGTAATCATGGAGCCCCCTGACTCCTTGCTTTCCACTACGATAGTTGCATCAGACAATCCTGCAATAATTCGATTGCGCATTGGAAAATTCTCACGATCAGGGTTCGTATTGGTGGGGAATTCTGTGAGCAAACCACCATGAAGGATCATTTTTGCAGCAGTAGTACGGTGCGAATTGGGATAAATTCGATCTAAACCATGCCCAAGAACAGCAATTGTCTCTACCTGATTTTCAAGACACAATCGATGTGCATGAATATCTACACCATAAGCCAAACCACTTATCACCAAAACATTTTGATCTTTCAATGAATTGATAAGTTCCTCTAAAATAGATTGGCCATAATTTGTTTCGTTTCGTGTTCCAACAACAGAAATAATCTTTTTTTGATTTAACTCACTTGTTCCTTTATAATATAAAATCACTGGGGCATCTTGGCATTGTTTAAGGCGCCGTGGATAATTTTGATCCAAAAAAAATAAAGGGGACACCCCATTTTTCTCACAAAACATCCATTCTTTTTCAGCAACTAACAAGGCTTCCTCTCTTTTTATTTCTCGCAAAAGTGATTTCGCAAAGCCGGTCTGCATATAGATTTCATTTAATGATGCAGTAAAGAACTCCTCTACTCCGCCCATTTTTGAAATTAATTGAGCAATACGAACTGGACCGAATCCATGGAGTTTACTTAAGGCTATTTGGGCTATTATGGTATTCATTGACATTATTTTTTAACTTTGATTTAATTTAGGAATAATTTTTAATGAATTTACAAAATGCGTAAGATTGTTTTCTTTTTTCTTTTTTTAGCCAATCATGTTGTGGCACAAGAGACTAATCAAGTAAGTGGCTTCGTAATTAACGGAAAAAACAAGGAAGGTATTTATGGGGCTAAAATCACTTCCTCTACTGGTGAAAAAATAATAAGTGGAACAGATGGAGGATTCAAAATGACTCTTTCTAAATTGCCTTCTCAACTTGTTTTTACCAAAGATGGCTTTATAACTGATTCATTATTAGTCAATAATAGCGGTGAAATCAAAATGAAACTTTTTAGCAATCTCCAAGAAATTGAAACCATCGTCGTTACAGCGGGAAGGCGAGACCAAAAAATTGAGGACGTAACTATTTCAATGGAAATCTTAAAGCCTGAATTAATAAATAACAAAGGTTTTACAAATTTAGAGCAAGTAGTTGATCAAAGCCCCGGCGTTTATGCCATGGATGGGCAGGTGAGTATTCGTGGTGGTGGTGGGTATGCCTATGGGGCAGGAAGTCGCGTTATGCTGTTATGGAATGGCGTTCCGATGCTTTCACCTGATATTGGTGACGTAAAATGGAATGCCATCCCAATGGAACAGACTTCGCAAATTGAAATAATTAAAGGAGCTGCATCTGTTCTTTATGGAAGTGGCGCCTTAAATGGCATCATTGCGCTTAATGAAAAAGAACCCAGTGCAAAAGGCGACTTTACGGCCAAAATACAATCTGGGATTTACGATAATCCTAAACGAAGTTCATTACGCTGGTGGGATAAAAATCCTACTTTCCATTTGGCGGATATTTATTATGGAAAATCCTTTAAAAATTATGGCGTTAGTTTTGGTGCTAATGCCTATATAGATTCTGGTTACCGTCAAGGAGAAAGTGAAAAGCGAATTCGAATAAATGGCTCCTTCTATTATAAACCACTTAACAAACCAACACTTAAAACTGGTATTAGCTATAATTTACAATACCAAGACATGGGGGTGTTTATTTTATGGAAAAATGACTCCAGTTGCTATCAAGCACAAGACAATACCATCTCTCGTCAAAAAGCAATTCGAGTTAATGTTGATCCCTATGTAAAATTTCAAGACAAATGGAAGAATAAACATCATTTAAAGACACGTTATTACCTAGTTACCACAGGAAGTGATGCAGATTATGCAGACGCTTCTTTTGCTCAAATGTTTTTTGCTGATTATCAAATTCAACACAAAATTAACAATGCAAGTAATCTAATTTTTGGAGCTACCAACACCCTTAATAAAATCACAAGCTGGGTTTTTGGCGACCACCAAAGTGAGAGTGCCGCAGGATATCTACAATATGAACGAAAACAAAAGAAATTAGACCTCTCAGGTGGCGTTCGATTTGAATTCTGTCAATTAGACACTATAAGTTTTGACTCCAAATTTAAAGTGAGCGACAAACTTACTATTCCTGTCTATCCTATTTTTAGATTCGGTTCACATTACGCCATTTCTAAAGCGACACATTTGAGAATGTCAATTGGCCAAGGAATACGATTTCCTTCCGTAGCAGAAAGATTTGTATCCACTTCTGTTGGTGGCGTCGTTATTTTTAAAAATCCCAAATTAAATCCAGAGACAGGCTGGACGGCTGAAATTGGGGGCAAACAAATTGTAAGGATTGGCGAAACGTGGAAAGGTTTTTTCGACGTCGCGGGTTTCATAAATCAATATAGCAATATGAC
>CAMCQW010000160.1 GCA_945877045.1 Chryseobacterium gleum | reverse complement strand
ACCCGGAAGTAAGCTGTTTTCTTTCCGTCAATGTAGCAATTCCAACCATCGGGGTAATAAATCTCACTGAATACGATTACACCATCGGAAGAATTTTTGGAGGTATAATTCAATTCATTGGTGGCATAACGCTTTAGGTTCACACTGGAGTTAGCATCCATTTTATAGGAAGCAGCTAATACGCCCGCTTCTTTATCCGAGGACACAGCGTCTTTCTTGGTATCCAGGGTACCCAACAACTTAATTTCTTCGTTGGCACTTTTTGCCTTTTTAACAGAAGAAACAAACCAAGCATTCCCATTCGCCTGGTTATTTTCAATTGCTGGAGTAGAAGGACTACTAATAAAATACTTAGTGTTCAACATATTCAAAATAGGCAACTTCGTATCTATGCGTAACTTACTTAAGTCTTGAGTTGCTAATAACTGACTGAAAAAGTTACTTCGCTCTTGAGGGTCTTTTAATTGATTCGCTTGGCTAATTAATTTTCCTGTTGTGTCTGAATTTACTGCCGCAGATATCAGCGCATTTTGAAGCGCCGACAATTCCTTCTGAATATAAAAATCAACCAAATCCTGGTATCTTTTTAATTTCGCTCCATGATATCCACCAATGCTTTTATGGTAATAACTCGTGCGAGTTTCCGCGATAGGATTATTAAAATTAAGCACCCTATAATTCGAATTTAAGTTAAGCGCTGTGAAGGCCGCCAAGGTCTTGAAAGTTTGAGGGTCTTCCTGGTTTTCAAATAAGTTTTCATCTTGCATTTTAGCTTCTACTTCCTGCAACTTCTTATTAAAATTAGGCAGCAACTTATTTTCATTTTCCAAGATTGACAAATCAGCCTGCGCATAATTATAGGCTAATTCACTGCTTATTTTCTCCTCATAACTTTCACTTTCTATGTCATCCGTTAAGTACCTTCGACAAACATTGTATTGATCTACCGTAATTAATAATCCCAGTGAAGCCACCCAAATGTATTGGTTACCTTTTCGATAGAAGCCCAATAAAACTATACCACCTGTCAATAAGAAAAAGAGAAAAGTCCTGCCAGCATCTTTTTTATAGACAATGACGCGTGCATCTTGAATTTCTTTTTTCAATTGCATATACGATGCAGCATCGGCGGGATCTTTTGCTTGGCTTGCCATCGTCTTAAATTGTTTCTTCTCATTTTTCGTAAGAAAATCACCCGATAAACTAGGTATAATAAATAAGGCAAATGCAAGTAAAACCACCGAACCTAATCCGATTAGGTGCATTTTTCGGGTTCCCAAAAGACGTTCATTTTTACTCAAATTATCTACAAATAGCATGGCCATCATAGGGCCTACTACCATTAGGATAACGAGGATCATTTTAGAATCACGGAATTTATTGTAAGCCGGAAAATGATCAATGAAATAATTAGAAAGGGCACCGTCTTTGGCAGCTAAGGAAATCGCTAAAATTGTTAAAACGATTACTGGCCATTTCAAGGAATCTTTTACGAATAAAAGACCCAATAAAAATAACATAACGACCACCGCACCTATGTAAATTGCTCCACCACTAAATTCTTGCTCTCCCCAATAATGGCTGACACTTGTTTGAAAGGTCTCTGCAAATCGAGGATCCACATTTTCCATAACATCTTCATCTTCCGCAATACTACCGGCTTTTCCACCTTTTGCATCTGGAATAAATAAGGATAAAAATTCACCTTTTCCAAAATTATATTGCAATATATACTCTTTCGTTAAACCTGAAATCCCTGCTTTTTCTCGCGGTTTCCCTTCTGGTGTGATGGTCAAGTCGGATTTTCCACGAGTTGTATAGTTCGCATATTCATAGGTTGTTAGCAAATTACTCATGGTTGGAAGGAAGGCTAAAAATCCAGCTAAAACTAAGGCTGGCACAACACGGATTAAGGTCTTTACTTCTTTCTCAAACAACAAACGAATCCCTTCAGCTACAGCAACCACGCCAATTAATATCATCAAATAATAGGTCATTTGAAGGTGATTTGAACTGACATTTAAACTTAGAAATAAAGCAAATACTATACTTCCAAACAACCATTTTCCACGCGTAGCCAAGAGCAAACCACCTAATGTAGGCGCCATGTAAGATACGGCATTAACTTTCGTCAAGTGACCAGCGCCAATGTACAAAATATTAAATGTGGCAAAACCGAATGCAATTCCTCCCATGATAGCCACCCATGGACTCACCCGGAGACAAAGACCTAAAATGTAAAAACCGAGCATAGAAACGAATAGAATTCCAGCAGGAGCGGGCAAACCTAAGCGAAGAATTTCCGTCATTTGAGCCATCAAATTACTGGTGTGATTTACACTTATTTGATAGGCAGGCATTCCACCGAACATACCATTTGTCCATAACGCCTCTTTGTCATTCATCATTCTATAATCAGAAATTTCCTTGGCAGCACCTTGATATTGCTTGATATCACTTTGTTTCAAATTATAATCGCTGAATAAGGGCGAGAAATAAAGCCACGATAAGCCAATAAATAAAATGACAGCAATTGCGTGCGGCAAAAGTTTAGGTAAAATAGTTTTTATAGTCATGACGTATGATTTGGGATAAAATTAATAGATATTGATATAACTTGTACTATTTTGATGGATTAGCATATCGATTTACATCTTCAGCAGAAATGACATCGCTACAAAGAATGATTAATCTTTCTATGATATTTCTTAGTTCGCGAATATTTCCTGTCCAATTGATGTTTTGTAAAGCCCCATAAGCAGCAGGATGAAACTTTTTATGCGGAATGCCATGTTCATCACATATTTTACCTAAAAAATAATCGGCTAGCAAAGGAATATCATCCTTGCGTTCATTCAGGGATGGCACATGAATTGGAATTACGGCTAAGCGGTGAAATAAATCCTCCCTAAAACGTCCAGCGCTAATTTCCTCCAATAAATTTTTATTTGTTGCCGCTAAAATTCGACAATCAACCTTAATATCCTTCTCACCTCCTACTCGCTGTATTAGTTGCTCTTGTAAAGCGCGAAGCACTTTTGCTTGGGCACTCATGGACATATCTCCAATTTCATCCAAGAAGAGTGTGCCACCAGATGCCAATTCAAACTTGCCTTTTTTATCTTTCACGGCGGAAGTAAAGGCTCCTTTTTCATGTCCAAACAATTCACTTTCTATTAATTCAGATGGAATTGCGGCACAATTAACCTCAATAAATGCGCCTTTAGAACGATTTGAATTATCGTGAAGTGAACGAGCTACCAATTCCTTCCCGGATCCATTTTGTCCAGTTATCAGTACCCTGGCATCGGAAGCGGCTACTTTTTCTATCATGGTTATTATCTCTTTGATAGAAGCCGACTCACCGATAATGGATGTCCCTTTGAATTTACGGATGGTATTTTTTAAACTGACCGTTTCCTCCACCAACTTATTTCGTTCTTTCAAATTGCGAAAAGTAATCAACAAGCGATTGAGGTCTAGTGGTTTTTCAATGAAATCAAATGCCCCATTTTTTATAGCATGAACAGCCGTTTCAACCGTTCCATGTCCACTAATCATGATCATTGGGACATCAATTCCCTCCTCCTTCATTTTTGTTTGAACTTCCAAGCCATCCATATTTGGCATTTTGATATCACAGAAGATGGCATCATACTCTTTTGTTCGTAATGCTTTTAATGCTTCTTGGCCATTTTCTGCTTCGTCGACTAAATAACCTTCAAACTCAAATATTTCGCGTAAGGCATTACGTATGGCTCTTTCGTCGTCCGTTATTAAAATTCTCATCCTTATTTTTTTACAGTTCTTTCTAACATAGGTACAAACTTAAAAGTGCCAAATTCTTCTACTTTGTATTGTTCGGCATCTAATTTAGTTATCCTCAACATTTTTTGTTCGTCTCCTTCCCCTACTGGAATAACCATTAAACCACCAATTTTTAATTGGGAGATTAAAAGCTGTGGAATTTCAGGTGCGCCACATGTTACTAATATCTTATCAAAAGGCGCATGGGATGGAATTCCTTTATAACCATCACCAAAACTAAGTTTTGCATTAAAATTAAAGAAAGTAATGATCGATTTTGCTTTTATATGTAAATCCATGTGGCGTTCTACCGAAAAGACCTTTGCACCCATTTGACATAAAATACACGTTTGAAAGCCAGAACCCGTTCCTATTTCCAACATCTTATCCCCTTTTGCCACCGATAGCAATTGCGTTTGAAATGCTACCGTGTAAGGATGCGAAATAGTTTGTCCAGAACCGATTTGAAAAGCCATGTTGGTATAAGCTTGCTCATCAAAAGCTAGATCCAAAAAATAATGCCTTGGAATGGCAATAAATGCGTCGAGAATTGACGTTTGCTCAATTCCCATTTTTCCCAACTCCTCCACCAACAGTTTACGTTTTCCTTTATGCCTAAATGTATCTTTTAAATGCTGATTCATTAATTTACCCCTTGTTTGAAAATTAGAAAAATAAGTCTTTTTCAGTGCATAAAAATAAGCTAAACTTCAAGGCAAAAATCAATTTAACGTGATTATTTATAACTTTGCCACGTCGAAAACTACTATTTTAGTGGTTTCAAATAAAGTAGAGGACACAGATGCAAATTTTAGTTACGGGAGGTGCAGGTTTTATAGGTTCTAACACATGCGATGCGCTTTTAGCCCTAGATCACACAGTCATTTGCTTAGACAATTTTTTAACAGGAAGAATTTCCAATTTGTCCGATGCCTTAAAACACCCAAATTTCACCTTAATTGAAGGAGATATTCGAAACTATAGCACCTGCGAGTTGGCCATAAAAAACTGCGACATTGTGCTTCATTTAGCGGCATTAGGTTCTGTGCCGAGATCAATCAACGATCCGATTACCACGAATGACATCAACATTAATGGATTTTTAAACATGTTGACTGCCACCAAAAATGCTGGCATCAAGCGTTTTGTTTTTGCAGC
>CAMCQW010000159.1 GCA_945877045.1 Chryseobacterium gleum | reverse complement strand
TCGCTGGGAACGTATTAAAAAAGCATATGATTTATTGGTCAATGGTGTAGGAATCGCTTCTGAATCTGTTTCTGATAGTATCAAGGAACAATACCTCGCGGGTATTACCGATGAATTTCTTGAACCAATTCTTTTAGATAAAAATGGTACAATAGAAAACGGTGATGTGGTCATTTCTTTTAATTTCCGAACGGATCGGCCAAGAGAAATTACAAAAGTTTTGACACAAGAAAGTTTCCCAACATTCGACATGTCCTCGCTATCACTTTATTATTGTACAATGACTAATTACGATGATGCGTTTGAAAATATACATGTAATTTTTCAGAAGGAAAATCTCGTTAATACCTTAGGTCAAGTAATATCAGAAGCAGGTTTGAGCCAAGTAAGAATTGCCGAAACCGAAAAATATCCGCATGTCACCTATTTTTTTAATGGGGGAAGAGAAGAACCCTTTGAAAATGAAAGTAGAATTATGGTAGCATCACCAAAAGTAGCTACCTATGATCTTCAGCCGGAAATGAGTGCCTTGATAGTGCGAGATAAGTTGATTGATTACATTAATAATGAGACGCCTGATTTTATCTGTTTAAATTTCGCTAATCCTGATATGGTTGGCCATACGGGTGTGTTTAGTGCCATCGTAAAAGCCGTTGAAACTATTGATGCCTGCTTACAAAAAGTTGTTGAAGCGGGCCTTAAATACGGTTATGAGTTTTTAATTATTGCCGATCATGGAAATGCCGATATGGCAATTAATCCGGATGGTTCTCCCAACACAGCTCATAGCCTCAATCCGGTTCCCATCATATGGATTACCAAAGAAAGAACACCCGGAATAAAAAGTGGACGATTGGCAGATGTTGCGCCCACCCTTCTCGCGAGAATGGGTGTGAATATCCCCGCAGAAATGACCGGGTCTATTCTAACTTACAGGGTTTGATCTGCTGTTTGCAATGTTTCTAAATATGTTTTGAGACCACTTAAAAAATTCTGATTGATCAAGGTCGAATTCCTTATTTCTTTTACTCGACTTGCTGATCTATAAATAATCCATATGTAAATTAGAAAGCTTAAACTAAAAAATAAAAATGCTAAGAATTTCATACCTCTTATGTTTTCGGCGGTAACCGGTTTAACAATTATTTCCGCATTGAAATAGCAAAAACAAGCCCAATATCCAAAAAACGACATAATTAAAACCATAATAAATGTGGTAACTATTCTGGCCAATCCTACTTTATAATATATAGGAGCACAACAAAGAAATGTTAACAGTATGCCGGTGATATAATTTGGACTTTGTGCTACATTTGTCTCTAATGCGGCAATATTTTCAGAAACATAGCCTTTATGGTCCACCAGTTTTTGGTTAAAAGTCTTTTGATTTTGATCGTCTATAACCCTAAGCTTTTCTTGTGAAGATGAGCTTAATTCAACTTTGCAAAACTCTATTTTATTATCTAATTCAGTAAATATATCTAGCCAATCTAGATTATACACATCTGTATTTTCTGCCTCTTCAACATAATTAACGATATGTCTTAACGTCTCCTCTTCAGAAGCCAATTTTTTGAACGCTCTTACTTTTAATAAAAAACTAGTGTTAAAATCAGATGGGCTGCTAAAAGCATCGGTTCGGCTACTTGCGTTATTCTTTGCTCCTCTATACACATCGCGTGCAGCTTCTCTGCCGATCTGATTGACAAATGCCGTTATAATCCCCATGTTTTTAGGTTAAATGTCAATTAAAAGTACTTAAAAAAACGTCATATAAAAAAAACCCTTTTTTCAAAGGGTTTATTGAGGTCTCGAGCGGATTCGAACCGCTGTAGACGGTTTTGCAGACCGGTGCCTAACCACTTGGCTACGAGACCAGATTCTTCTAATTGCAAAAGTAACTAAATTACAGGAAATGAAAAAGGAAATTAGTGCTTAATCAACTTCCCGGCCATCATTTTATCATTTGCTTTCGCAGACACATAATATATTCCTGGGGATACTTGTGCATTATTTTCGTTTGCGCCGTCCCAAAAAACGGAGGTTGCATCATGAAGATTTGAAAAATTTAATTTACGAATTAAATTCCCTTTGCCATCATAGATATAGATCATCGATTTTGTATCAATTGTTTCTTCTAGAGAAATGATTGTGCCGTTCGAGCTCATTGGGTTTGGGTAACAGACAACCGATCCAATATTCCCAATTGGATATTCTGCTAAACTAGAGCTTGTTAATGCCTCCAAGTCATAGTTTTCATCCCCTGCTTGGTACAACATATAATGGAAGTAAATAATAAACATCTCATCGGTGGTATTATAACCAATGGTAACAGTTTGAGGCGGTGAATTTGGATTGTGGGGGTTTTGAGCCGTATTATCGTAAACAGCCTCTCCCTTAATTGTATAACCCGCTGGCAAATGCTTGAGCTGCGTAAAATAATAAAAGTCTTGCCAATGGAAATCCCAATGAGGAATATTAATGAATTTAATGGTGTCGTTTGCTGGTCCTGTTGCATAAGATTTAATCGATTCTCCCAGTAAGTGCATATGAGGAAATACAGAAATTACAGATAAGTCAACGGGAACTCCCGCAGCTCCTGCTGGATACTGTTCGGCTAAAGTGGTTAGCTGATTTGGAGGAAGCGCAAACATATAATCGGCAATTACTGGGGAGGCCGAAACTTGACGGACCCCCGTAGTACCAATTGGATAAAAATGTAAAATCACTTTTGTGCTATCAAATAAGCCATAACTTCCATCTGGATAATGCATGTTAAGGTAAATTTGTGAACCTGCACCAATTGTAATTCCCATTTTCAAAGGATTCACAGATGGTAAAATCATCGGTGTTGCGCCGGGTGTAAAACCAGTTATAAGCTTCGTATTAGCATTGCTCGGACTGGCGCAATTACCACCAACTGTATCCGTAACCTCTGCACTAGTTGGGTCATAGTAAACCAAGGCATGATGTACAATATCAGGATTTCCGGGAATAACTTCTACCGCTTTTATTATTCTATTTTGTGTGAGGTTGGTTGGAATGGCGAAACAAACATAATCATCAGCCATTGCAGTTGCTTTACTCATGTATGTCGGCATTTGGATGGTTAAATCTCCATTCCCTAATATATTGTTATTGTTATAAATTGGCGGCGGCGGCGTGCTTGCTGCATTTCCTTCAGGCACATTAATAGCAATCCAATTTATTAGTGTGGCTTTGTCTAATGGAGACAAAGATCGAGTATGTTGATATTGTTGGTAGTTATTATCAGGAGGCCACGGGGGCATACAATTATCATTTACCACTTGGGCGATTACCGCGGCCATTGGTGAAGCCTCTTGATAGGTCATTAAAGAAAAAGGGGCGCCTCCACCAGTATGGTGACATTGGGTGCATTTGTTATAAAAAATTTGTGCCACCTCGCCACTCCAAGTTTGTGCCATCGAATTATATCCGATGAATAAAAGGCCTAAAAGAAAATATTTTTTCATCGTCATTATTTTATAGTGAAATTAACGAATCACCAATTGTTTTGTTCCATAACTCCCATTATTTAATAAATAAGTAACAAGAAAGTTCCCTGAGCTTACATGGCTTAATTCAAGTATAACCTCTTGGTTATTAGGTTGTATTTTTAAAACAGTTCTGCCCAACAAGTCTACAACGGAAACTTGACTAAAGTTAAACTCCTGTGTGCGAAGAAGAACGACACCATCTGAAGGATTAGGAAAGAGCTCTACGATATAACTTAATGACTCTTCATTAATGCCCGCAATACAGGTTTCATTAACCGGAGAACCATCACAATAATTTGTTGGGTATAAAATCGCTGCTTGCAAAGGAGCATTGGCTAATTGAAGAGGACTATTTGTGCAACCAAGTTGGTCAATAAGAAAATCCCGAATGAAATTATCCGTGGTATCCATATAGGCAATGGCATTTGCGCTAGTCCCAGCATACGGAACGTGAGGTGCTCCGGGGAAAGTGTAAAAGTTGTTTTGAACATTGACCGCACAAGCACGATCAAAAAGCAATCTACTTCCATCTAAATACATTAATGGGGTGCCTGGATTGACAATTCCACGATTATATTTTACCGTTCCATCACCCGTTCCATGGATGGAACAAAAAGGAATATCACCAGATTCTAACCAGCTGTACTGAGCCAAAGCACCACATAAGTTGATGACCCCTTGAGTTTTTGTTGAGTAACCTGGATTTCCACTGGCGCCTTCTAAGCCACCGAGTTGATTAATAACGGTTTGATTCAAATAGCCCGAAATTTCACAAACATCATCTAAATAAGCCACATGCAAAGCAGTAATTGCGCCTGCAGAACTTCCCCCAATATAAATTCGATTGGTGTCAATATCATATGTATTTGTTCCTGTGGCCACATCTTTGTAGAAAAATCGAATGGCGCCTTTTAAATCCTGAACAGCACGAACTACCGCCTTAACAGCATTAGCGGAATCGATTGGGAAAAAACCCGTTCTATAATCAATAGAGGCACATGCATATCCTTTCTTAGCAAAGCTTCTCGACAGCGCTTGAACATCTATATCGGTCTTTGTTCCCCCAAGAAAACTGCCCCCATGCACCCAAATAATTAATGGACGATTGACTTCAGTATCACCTGTTCCTTCGTAAAAGTCGAGCTTAAGGGAAGTATTTCCCCCAGTAAATGAAGCGTTTTGTCCATAAACAATATTACTTGTCACAGAAAAGGTTGGAAATATCTCACTGGCATATCGCCCTCCGGTACACGGTTGAGCACCAACGATAAAAAATAGAGCGGAAAACGCAATTGTTAAAGTAAATTTTTTCATAGGATAAATTTAAGGAAAATAGGTGGATGAATAAAATAATGCATTCGCAAAGGGTATGGATGATTTGTACGTTTTGTTGATCGAGTTAATGAAAACATTTGCCAGTAAAGCATTTCCTCTTGGGTTTAAATGAATCCCAT
>CAMCQW010000158.1 GCA_945877045.1 Chryseobacterium gleum | reverse complement strand
GTTATTTTAGGAATGTTGGTCATGTAGAAAACAAGCTTGCCTCCAGCTACAATATCAGCATGATCCAATGTGTTAGATGCAATTATTGAATCATTTAGTTCTATGTAATCGATGTATTTATTTACGGGAGAATTTTGAATGGTTTGAATAGTAAATTCTTTTCCATTCTCCAATTTTATTTTAACAAGATCAAATATAGGTCTTCCAATTTGGTAGCTTGCGCTTCCGGGTGTAACAGGGTAAAATCCCATTGAACTTAGAACATACCAGGCACTCATTTGCCCGCAATCTTCATTTCCGGAAAGTCCATCAGCTTTGTTTGAGTACATTGTTTTTAATATGCTGTCGACATAAAATTGCGTGAGGTGTGGAGAATTCGTGTAATTATAAAGATAGGCCATGTGGTGAGATGGCTCGTTTCCATGCGCATATTGTCCAATTAAACCGGTAATATCTGCTTGTTCGCGACCTGAGGGGATGGTTGCAGTATTAAATAATTGATTTAACCAAGCTTCTAATTTACTTTTACCTCCTAGCATATTACTAAGTTGAGGGATTAATTGCGGTGCATATAAGGAATATTGCCAGCTATTTGCTTCGGTATAATTGAAATTGACATCGCTAGGAAGGAATGGGGAATACCATTGTGCACCTCGTTTAGCACGCATGAAGGAAGTGCTAGGATCAAATAGATTTATAAAATTGAAACTCCTTTTTAGGTAGGTTTTTGCTATTTCATCTTCTCCCATTTTCTCTGCCATTTTATATATGCAGTAATCGTCATAGGCATATTCCAAGGTTTTTGATACGGATTCAGGTTCTTGGTCTGCACTAATAAATCCATCGCTTTCAAATTTTTTCTTTCCGTATTCATCAAAATTGGAGGTAGCAATCATGGCCTTTAGTGCTGCAACCGTATCAAAATCGCTTACGTTTTTCATAAAGGCATCAGCCATCACGGATACGCTGTGATAACCAATCATGCATTCGGTTTCGTTTCCTGCTAATTCCCATACCGGTAAATCGCCTCCTTCTTGGTACTGTCTTAGAAATGTTCTAATAAATTGATTGGTAAGGTCTTGCTGCACTATGGTGTATAATGGGTGTGCAGCCCTGTAGGTATCCCAAAGTGAAAAAACGGTGTATTGTTGGTCCTTCTTGCTAAGGGAATGTATTTTATTATCTCTTCCTCTATATCGACCATCTTGGTCTGAAAAAATATTCGGTGAAATAAAGGTATGGTAAAGGGCCGTGTAAAAAATACGGAGATTGGTTTCGTTTTTGTCGCTAATTTCAATTTTTGAAAGTTCCTTATCCCATAATCGAGTTGTATTTGCTACAATTTCGTTGAAATTCCAATGTGGAATTTCCTGTGTAAGATTGGTAAGCGCCCCTTGTTGATCAACGGCTGAAATTCCTGTTTTAATTAATAATGTCTTCGTGTCTTTTGGAAAAGTTAGTAAAAGTTTATTCGCGCCATTTTTTGTTATTAATGTTGCTTTTGAATAGGGAATCGAGGTCTCAATATGAAAATAGACGTGCTGTTCTTTCGCCCAAGAGTTTGAAATTCTTTTTCCGCTAATCGTGTGCTTATCAATTAGGGTAAATTCGGCATTTATTACCTGATCTCGGTGATCTAAATCGATCAATATTGTTTTATCTCCTTTCTTTTCTGTGAATGTATATTCATGCATACCTGCTCGTTTGGTGGCGGTCAGTCGAACATTTATTCCATTAGCTAATTTAACTTCATAGAGGCCAGGTTTAGCTAGTTCATTTTTGTGTTTAAAGGGGGCACCATAACCCTCTTTGTTTTTATATCCGGGTGTTAATTTCGCTTTTCCGATTTGAGGAACGAATAAGATATCACAATAGTCTGGAATACCTGTTCCACTTAAATGGGTATGGCTAAATCCATAAATTATTGAATCGGAATAATGATAGCCCGATGATCCATCCCAATTATCTTCGCGTGTATCAGGACTAAGTTGAATCATCCCGAATGGTGCCGTAGCTCCTGGAAAGGTATGGCCATGACCGCCAGTTCCAATAAACGGATTCACATAATTACTTGGTGTTAAAGGGCGACTATTACTTCTCCACAAGAGTTCTTGTGCTTTGTCACTTGCGCCCTGGATTTCTTTAATTGGTTTTTGGGTAAATGAATGCAGGAATATTATCAAAAAAAGAAATGTTGTACCGAATTTCATCATGTAAAGCGTCTTTTGTTTAAGCTTTTGTATATTTTGTTTTTCTTAAAATAATAATCCCAAATGATATTTCCTTTGTAGCTATAAAATTGTTTGAGATTCTTTTTGTTAGCTTTTCTTTTCGAAAGGGTTTGCCCAATTTTAGCATAAAAGGAAAAATGGGCAAAGACAACCATGTAAAATTTCGTGAATTGTCCTCTTACTAAAAATTGAAGTGCAGCTATGCCATCGAAGCACATTCGGATAAATAAACGAGGTCCCCAATAATTAGGCTTGTTTTTCAGTAACATGATTAAATTATTTCTAAAATTTAAAAATAATTTGGTAGGGGATTCATAGGCCATGGTTCCACCTCCAAGGTGATAAACAACTGATTTTGGTTCACAAAACACCGTATAACCTGCTTGATTTAAGCGTAAACAAAGGTCTATTTCCTCCATGTGTGCAAAGAAATCAGCGTCAAAACCTCCAATTGAATGAAATAATTCTGCACGAATAAGCATCGCTGCTCCGGAGGTCCAGCTTACCTTGCAAAGGCTATCGTATTGCCCAATGTCTTCTTCACAATGATCGAATATTCTCCCTCGACAAAAGGGGAAATAATTTTTATCTAAATAACCTCCAGCGCCACCGGCATGTTCAAAATGTGTTTTTTTAGTGTACGATCTAATTTTTGGCTGACAAGCAGCAATCTTTTCATCTTCCATCGTTGAAAGTAGGGGAGGGATCCAGTTTTCGCTTACTTCTACATCGCTATTTAACAAAATATAAAACCTGAATCGGTTTTTAATCAAGTCTAATCCTTCATTGTATCCCGCTGCAAAGCCAAAATTAGAAGGGAGTTTCACGACTTCTACTTGAGGAAATTTCTCACTTAATAAGGCAATAGATTCATCCGTCGACGCATTGTCAATGACTACAATGGGAAAATCATTATTGTATTTACAAATACTTGGCAAGAAATTACTTAAATGATCAAAACCATTAAAATTCAAGATGACGATGGCTAATTCCTGCATAAGTTATCAGTATTGCCGGAACAAATCATTGCTGTTTCCGCCCCACACTCTTTGATTAAATTTATTAGGATTATCAACGTCTCCGTTCATTGTATTACGTTTCACTAAGATCTGTTGCCAAGATGGGTTTTTTAATTCTCCTAACATATCTGAATGCAGTAAACGATAAGCATTATTAACCAAATCAGGGTTGTAAAATACAAATCTCTTGTTGCTAAAAGAACCTATTTTGTTGTAAATCCAAATTTCATATGGGTATTCTGTTGGAGAAGTTTCTCTGGCATTGATGGAGCTAGGCGAGCCGTATTTTAGATAGACACGTCCACGATCTGTTTCAAATCCTTCTTGAAAATTGTTTCCAAAGGAACGTTCCACCAAGTAAATTTGATTTTTATATTTTATCCATGCCTCATACGCAGAATTTGGAGCAGTATATTTCCAGAAAGCTTGAATGTGCTTGCGCATCAAAGAATTATTTTTTGTTTGAATAGATGAGATAATGTTTTTTATTTCGGCTGGCTTAGCTATCGGAATAAGACTTTCAAGAAAATAAATCACACTATCCTCGCTGATGGATTCCTGAAAGGAGGGGTCTAAAACCACGTTTTCTGATTGGATGCTATCCAAAAAATCATTCGTTCGCTCAAAAACATAACTTTCTAAGTACTTCTCCTCCATTTTGCGGTTTACGAGGGAATAATTTAGGGCGTACTTTCCACTTGGCAAAAGACTTAGATCAATTGTTTTAAAAATAGGAGTGACCGCATTCGGTTTTAGCCTATTAAAGGTGGTATATTCTTCTAATTCTATTTTGTTTTCGACATCAATGACCGATTGTTTTATACCTACGATTGAATCTCCAGGTAGATTTAGATTATACACTTCTAAATATATGGGCATTTTATTCAGTTGCGTAGGGTAATAATTTGAAATCTTTGGGATAATATAAAATCCTGATTTTTGAAAAACACTTTCCAATGTATCGGGATAAGCAAACTCAGCTATTTCAATCGCTGAAATGGATGCTTTATCTTTTAATTCAATTACTTCAATACTTTGCTGCGCACTTAAGGGCTTCCCCATATTATTTACATCTTGAATTTCTAAGGATAATTGATAATTCCCTGGCGTAAGTTTAAAACGCCTTATATCATAGAAGTCGTCTATGATGCTGTCTTTAAAAATAGGAGAATTTAATAGATAGAGGTCTGAAATTGTATCCTTTGTTTCTGAAATTATATTTAATCTGATCGCAACGGTTGCTTGAACGCCTTCCTTTAATGCTTTGTAATTAAGGCTATAACCCACAAACTGAAGCTGAATTTCGAGGTAATTCCCAATGGAAGGATTGTAAAATTGTTTGGTGTCTAAATACGCTCTTGCTTTGGATGTTTGCCCAAAAGTTAGCATTGTAATAGCGAGTGAAAAAGTAAGTACAAGGGCAATTGTTGATCTCATTCTACTAAATTAATAAACTTTTCTAATCAACAATGCGTGCTCGTAATTTTTGACAAAGATGTCGATTGTAAGTCTCAAGCAAGTATTTCAAGTAATTGTCAGTTGATTTAGCAATACATCGTGTGTAATTTTTTAAGCGATGTTCAATATGTTCTTGGAGTAATTCAACTAATGAAAGCGCATGATTGAGGTCTTGAGCAAATCCAATAATTGATTCAAAATGATTTTCAAGCGAGTTATCCACCGCATTTTTCCCTTTTTCTCCTCGATCTAGGCACTCGTAATAATTTTCTTTAATATTAAAACTTTCTAA
>CAMCQW010000157.1 GCA_945877045.1 Chryseobacterium gleum | reverse complement strand
TTTTAACTGCCCTATCACTATCCAAAACCTCCGCTAAATCTTTTACCACTCCATAAGGAACCTTCTCTAAACGCATCGCTGAAGAAATTTCCTCAACGGTTTTAAGACACACTTGATTTGCCAAATAGTCGTAAAGTGATGAACGATTTATAACACGGCTTTTATTATCCGCAAAACGCTCATCCGTTGGTAAGGAATTTAAGTTAAAATAAAGGCATAATTTTAAAAAATGGAGATTGCTACCAATCGCAAAAGTGATCGTTTTTTGATCCAACGTTAGAAACAATTCACCATAAGGCGCAATGTTAGGATGCAAACTCCCCATTCGCTCAGGGATTATTCCAGTCATTAAATAATTAGATGCTTGATTCATTAAACTACAGATCGCCGTATCGTAAAGAGATACCTCCACCGTTCTTGCCGTTCCATTTTCTTTTAAATCTAAAAGTGCGAGTAGCAGGCCTTCTTTTAATTGATGGGCCGCTAAAACATCAATAAGTGCAACGGGTAATTTCAAGGGACCGCTTTCTTTTGTCCCATTAATTGACATGAAACCTGTTTCTGCTTGTAGAATCAAGTCATAGGCAACTCGATCACTCTCGTGTGTATAACCACTAATTTTTCCTATAATTAAGTTGGGATTTACGGTTCGTAGAAAATCATCTGTAAGATTCAGTTTTTCTTCATCCCCCTTTTTAAAATTACTGATAAGAATATCCGTATTCGCTACTTCTTGCAAGAACAAAGCGTGATCGGCCGCATCCAAAAAATCTAACTTTCGGTATTCCTTATTATAATTAATACTTGAAAAATACGCAGATAATTGACCCTCTTCTTCGCCTTTAGAAAACCAAGATCGAGTTACATCAGGATTGTTTTTATTTTCAATTTTAATCACTTTACTTCCTAATTCAGCAAAAAAAGTGGCCACAGATGGACCGGCCAATACTGTAGAAAGATCAATTATTTTAAGTTTTTCTAACACCTGAAATCAAAGGTAATCGTTGAATGGTAATAATACTAATTTAAGGTCCACTTCCGTGAATTAGAAACCTAGTTTAGCAAAAATTTTAGAAAAAATATAGGTGTAAGCAAGCTCGTCAACGAACAAAATTTCTTACTTTTACTCAAAATAATTAAGTTAAAATATATGGTTTTTGATATTGAAATGATAAAAAGAATTTATTCCTTGTATCCCGAGCGAATAGAAGCTGCGCGAAAATTAGTTGGACGCCCTTTAACATTGACAGAAAAAATTCTTTACACACATCTTTGGGAAGGAAACGCCACACAAGCCTATTCGCGAGGTAACTCCTATGTAGATTTTGCGCCGGATCGAGTAGCGATGCAAGATGCTACTGCTCAAATGGCCTTATTGCAATTTATGCAAGCTGGGAAAAAGAAAGTGGCTGTTCCATCAACCGTTCATGCGGATCATCTTATCCTAGCAAAACTTGGAGCAAATAAAGACTTACAAGAATCACTTAATCAAAATAACGAAGTTTTTAATTTTTTATCCTCAATTTCCAATAAATACGGGATCGGTTTTTGGAAGCCAGGTGCAGGGATTATCCATCAAGTTGTATTGGAGAATTATGCATTTCCGGGTGGAATGATGATTGGAACAGATTCGCATACTGTTAATGCTGGAGGCTTAGGGATGATTGCTATCGGAGTTGGTGGAGCAGATGCAGTAGATGTAATGGCAGCAATGGCTTGGGAATTAAAATTTCCTGAGTTAATCGGTGTAAAATTAACAGGAAAACTAAACGGTTGGACCTCTGCAAAAGATGTAATTCTAAAAGTAGCAGACATTTTAACAGTGAAGGGAGGAACTGGCGCAGTAGTCGAATATTTTGGAGAAGGAGCACTTTCCTTGTCATGTACTGGAAAAGGTACTATTTGTAATATGGGAGCTGAAATCGGCGCTACCACTTCAACTTTTGGATACGATGAATCTATGCGACGGTATTTGAATGCTACAGGAAGAGCCGAGGTGGTGAGTGCAGCGGATCTTATAGCAGAACATTTAACAGGAGACCCTGAAGTTTATGAGAATCCCACAGCCTATTTTGATCAATTAATTGAAATAAACCTTAGTGAATTAGAGCCGCAAATCAATGGGCCTTTCACGCCAGATCGTGGGACGCCAATTTCTAAAATGAAGAAAGTAGCAGAAGAAAATGAGTGGCCAACAAAAGTAGAATGGGGATTAATTGGTTCATGTACGAATTCATCGTATGAAGATTTGGCAAGAGCAGCATCGATTGTAAAGCAAGCCGTTGCAAATGGAATTATGCCAAAAGCTGAATTTGGAATCAATCCGGGGTCTGAACAAGTACGTTTTACAGCAGAGCGTGATGGGATATTGGAAGATTTTGAAAAAATGGGAACCAAGATATTTACTAATGCTTGCGGTCCATGTATTGGTCAATGGGCGAGAGAAGGTGCAGAAAAACAAGAAAAAAATACCATCATACATTCGTTTAATCGTAATTTTTCTAAACGTGCTGATGGTAATCCAAATACCCATGCTTTTGTAGCATCTCCAGAAATAGTTGCTGCGATAGCCATTGCTGGAAACCTTGGTTTTAACCCATTAACTGATTCTTTGATTAATGCAAAAGGAGAAGCCTTTAAGTTTTCGGCACCTCACGGCGATGAACTACCTCTATTAGGCTTTTCAGTAGAGGATAACGGTTATCAAGCTCCCGCAGAAGATGGTGAAAGTGTACAAATTATTGTTGCTGAAGATTCTTCTAGGTTGCAATTATTAGACAATTTCCCTATGTGGGATGGTGAAAATATCACTGGAGCGAAGCTGCTTATCAAAGCAAAAGGAAAATGTACAACCGACCATATTTCCATGGCTGGGCCTTGGCTTAAATACCGTGGCCATTTGGATAACATCTCCAATAATTTATTAATTGGCGCTGAAAACGCCTTTAATGGCAAAGCAAATTGTGTGAAAAATTCACTCACATTAAATTACGGAGAAGTCCCTGCGGCTCAACGAGCCTATAAAGCGGCTGGAATTCCAACAATTGTTGTGGGAGACCATAATTACGGGGAGGGTTCCTCGCGTGAGCATGCGGCCATGGAGCCAAGACATCTAGGCGTAGCTGCAGTAATCGTGAAATCCTTTGCACGTATTCATGAAACTAATCTCAAAAAACAAGGAATGTTAGGCCTTACTTTTCAAAATGAAGCAGATTATGATAAAATACAAGAAGATGACACTTTCAACTTTATTGATTTAACATCATTCCATCCTGGCAAAGCATTGACCTTAGAAATAGTGCATTCAAATGGTAAAACGGATACTATTTTATTGAATCACACCTACAATAGCTCTCAAATAGATTGGTTTAAGGCAGGGTCGGCCTTGAATTTGATTAAGTTAATGGAGAACTAAGTCCCTGAACTTTTTTAAGCAAAAAAAAGCCATCCGTCAAGCGACGGATGGCTTTTTCATTTAATGTATTAGTTAGAATTTAGCTTAAACACCGAATGCTTATCGGGTTCCAACATTCTGAGTAAAATATATTTTCAAAGTTTGCCGCTATACCAATCATTTTTCAAACTTCGAACCATCTCATTTTTACAATGCCGTTTAGTATCGCAGCCATTTCAACGTTTCAACAAATCCTACCTCGTTGGTGAAATTGATGAAATAAATACCACTAGGAGCAGCAATACTGATCTCTACTTGTTTCGATGCATTGACATAAACTGATTCTACAAAAACTTCCGTGCCTGAAACGTCAACAATACGGATGGAAAGTGGTTGCTGAATCGCGCTTTTAATCGTCAAAATCGTGCTTTCTATTGAAGGATTTGGAGCGATCGTGCTGTTCGAAAATGGCAAGTCGATATCTCCGATATTTGCCAAACTGATCACCTCTTCGCAAAATTCTTCCACACAACCATTGGCGTCAGTTACCTCTACGCAATATTCACCTTCACACACATCTATCATATTGGGGGAAACACCAGGTAAACTATCCCAGCTATACGCGTAGGGTGCTGTACCTCCCTGTGCAACGATAGAAATAGTTCCTTCACAATTGCCTAAATCTGGTGTGCTTGTAATATCTCCTGAAAGTTCAGTGGGTTCTGAAACGGCAAAATTGTAGTTGAACACACAGTTGTTGGCATCCTGAATACTTATAGCATATTGTCCTGCTGGAACCTGCGCTGGATTTAATCCATTCCAATTCACCGTGTAAGGTGAAACACCTCCCGAAGTAGTTAACTGAATACTACCAAATTCACCAAAACAAGGCGAATTTAATACCGTTCCTACAACGGCCATTGCAGGAGGCGAAGAAATTGTTACCGAATTGGAGGTTTGTGCGCCCGTTGCATCTGTTACGACTACCGTATAAGAACCCGATGGAAGATTCGTTAAGTCTTGCGTTACTGCATTATTACTCCATGCATAGGTGTAGGGTGGCGTACCACCAACTACCGTTAAATTTATACTGCCTGTTGAACTACCGTTACACAAGACATTCACCTGAGTCGATGTCGCTGTTAAAGGCGCCGGAGGCGGTGGAGCCGGGCAACAATTTCCTCCAGTGCTGATGTTTTGAACTCCCGTCCAGCAACCGTATTGAATTCTGTGTGAATATACGGCGTTCACATTAAAAACCTGGTAAAAATAAGCCACAACTTGATTTACAGTGTTGCATCCGCCTTGATTGGAACCGGAGCTGCATGAGTAAGCACAGATAATTGAGTTGTTTCCGTTCGGATCGTTTACTGTAGCTGGAGGGGCAAAAGTAATTGAAGTAGCAGCGCCAACTGGAAGTCCAGAAAAAGAAGTGGCAATAACCGATAGATTACAATTATCATTGTTGCTGTTGTATCCTGCATAACGCACCTCAGTAATGTTGTTAACGAAAGGACCGCTAAAGTTTACCTGAACAGCTTCATAACTTACAATGCCGATTTTTAAATTGGGAATATTCACATCTACATTGATGTTCAGAATTCCACCATCATAATT
>CAMCQW010000156.1 GCA_945877045.1 Chryseobacterium gleum | reverse complement strand
TCAGAAGTTGGATCCAAAGATTCAGGTATAATGATTTCACCAGGTAAATGGGTGAATTCTATGAAGGCTGAGTTGGATGCAGGAAGTTGGAAAGTAATCGCTGAAGGTAGAGAAGCCGGTAACGTAGGAGTTTTTCGTCCGAATGGGACAGCGCATACTATGTTGATTAATCGAATTGTCGCTAAAGTCGCTCCTGAAAGTATCTTATGGGAAGCCCCTCAGAAAAATCAACAAGTGTGGTTCATTAAGTTGTTTGGTGCCGAGGTTAACCTTGGAAACATTGCTCCTCATGATATTATTCCATTGGAATGCCTAAGATTGGGATTACGTGGGGATACATTTTTTGAATTTCTCCCCTCTGATTATGCTGATCGATTGAAGCATGTCAATGATGAGAATGAAATGTCTATGAGTGACGAATAGTTTCTATCATGAATTTTCTAGCTCCTTAGCTATTTCTGGCCATAATGGCCCCGTTTATTCCATTGCTGAGGATACTGATTATATTTATTCTGCTAGCAGCGATAAATTTGTAGCCCGTTGGTCGAAAAAGACCGGCGTACAAGATAAATTTTTGATTAAGCTTCCGTCTGCACCCTTTGCTATTACTTTAATTGATGATAACTCGAAACTTGTTGTTGGCTTGGAATCAGGTATTTTAATCCTTTTTGATATTGAAAATAGGATTGAAATTGCACAATTGAGAAATCATAATTTTAGCGTTTTTTCTATCTGTGAGAATAAGCTCACACATCAATTTTATTCATCAGATGGCAACGGAAATGTGAATGTTTGGGATTGCACTTCATTAAAGTTATTACTGAATATACCAACAAATGCAGGTAAAATAAGAAGAATTGTATTGACAAAAGATAATTCATCGCTTGTTCTTTGTTGCCAAGATGGTACCTTGAAATTACTTGACACCACCTATTTTAATGAAATTACTGTTTTTGGTAATCATGCACTTGGAGCGACTTCCTTCTGTGAACTATCTAATGATATCCTGGTGAGTGGGGGCAAGGATGCTCAGTTGGTTCTTTGGAACGCTAAAACATTTGAGTCCGTTTTTATGTTTCCAGCGCATCGATTTGTTATTTATGATATGTTGAGCTTATTGGATGGACAACTATTGGTAACTGCTAGTCGTGATAAATCGATAAAAATTTGGGATACAAAAACTTGGACCTTGATTCAAAAAATTGAAGCCAAACAAGGCGGACATCGTTTTTCGGTGAATGCACTAATGAAACAAAATGAACATTCTTTCGTTTCTTGTTCGGACGATAATTCAATCATTTGTTGGTCCTGTTAGTAATATGATATGACATGTACACCTAAATCCACTATATTTACATCTAATCTTTTGAAAATTAAGGTTTTAATATTTTTTAGTTTCTTTGTTTTTACCTTTGCACATGGTCAGCAAGCGAACTTATTTTCGCGCTCAGAAATTGGATTTTCCATTGGGCAAATGTATTACCTCGGTGATCTAAATAAATTTAAGCCTTTTTATAAAAGTAATTGGGCTGGAGGATTAATGTTTCGGTATAGTATAAATTCAAGGCTAAGTTTGAGATTTAATTATCTTCAGGGTAAGGTAGAAGCCTATGATAGCGATGCTAAAAACCCGGTCACGATTAATCGAAATCTGAGCTTCCAATCCCCAATTAAAGAAGTCGCTGGGGGAATAGAATTTCATTACTTTCCTTTTCAATTTGGACAAAAAAGAAATGCAGGAACTGCCTATATCTTGGCTCAAATGGGCGTTTTTTATATGAGTCCTAGTATTGTGATTAATGGCGAAACAATTGATCTTCAAGCTTTAGGAACGGAAGGGCAGGGTACATCAGCAAATAGTAAGCGAAAATACTCAAAGTTTCAAGTGTGTATTCCTCTTGGTTTAGGTGCGAAAGCTTCAATTGGTAAAAATGTCACATTTAATTTTGACGTGGCTATACGGAAAACTTTCACTGACTACATCGATGATGTCAAAGCTGCAACGTATACAGATGCCACCATTATTGCCAATGAATATGGTTCCTTGGCTGGTGATTTGTCCAATCAAAGTTTAAATGATTCGCGCTTTGGTAGGCGTGGAAATCCAACAACCAAAGATTGGTATGTATACTGCGGGGGAATGGTGACGATTCGTTTAGGGAAAGGAAACAAATGTCCCGTCCTCAGATAGTTTAGTAAATCTTCTCTTTTATCAAGTAATTCTTTACGTAATCTGAAATACCATCTTCTAAGGAATGAAATGGTATATCATAGCCTGCCTTTATCAACTTTGACATAGCTGCTTCTGTAAAATATTGGTAAGTTGATCGGATATCTTCTGGTGTATCGATGAAATCTATTTTAGGCTTAAGACCTAAAGCTAAAAAGGTTAGGGATGCCAAATCCATGAATGTGCGTGCTTTTCCCGAGCCTAAATTGTAAATACCGCTAGCTGCTTGCTTCTCCATTAAAAAGGAGCAAACTGAAACCACATCCTTCACGTAAATAAAGTCACGTAATTGCTCGCCATTTCCATACTTGGGATTGTGCGATCGAAATAAGCGCATTTCACCTTTTTCTTTTATTTGATGGAATGTGTGGAAAATGACACTCGCCATTCGTCCTTTATGGTATTCATTTGGTCCATAAACATTGAAGAATTTAAGTCCAGCCCAAAAAGGAGGTTGTTGCGCTTGTTCTAAGACCCAACAATCAAAATCTTGTTTTGATTCTCCATAAGGGTTTAATGGTTTTAATTGGGGGATCAGCGCGTGGTCATCTTGGTAGCCAAATTCTCCCAATCCATAGGTGGCTGCTGAACTTGCATATACAAAAGGCACTTGGTGTTCGGTACAAATTTTCCATAACGATTTTGAATAATTCAAATTTAACTCGTTAAAGATGGCCACACTTTTTTCTGTGGTGTCTGTTCTTGCACCTATGTGAAAAATGAAATCAACTTTAGAAGCATTGGTTGCTAACCAAGCAATAAAATCATTTCGTTCAATGAATTCTTTGATGTTTTTTAAAGCGTAATTTACTTTTTTGTCTGCTCTATTAAAGTCATCAACAGCAATAATATTACTTAATCCTTTCGCATTTAGTTGCTCGATTAAACAGCTGCCGATAAATCCCGCAGCTCCAGTTACTACTATCATTTAGTTTAAAATAAACCGTTTATTTCAGCGTCTATGGAGTTGATTATTTTTCCTAAATCTTCTTGACTCTCTGTAAAGTTATTGTTGTCAATATCTATAATGAGCAATTTACCTTTATCATAGGTTGAAATCCACGCTTCGTACCGCTCATTCAGTCTTTTAAGATAATCTAATCGTATACTCTCTTCGTAGTCCCTGCCTCTTTTTTGTATGTGGTTTACCAAGGTAGGAACACTTGCTCTTAAATAGATCAATAAATCTGGCGGACTAACAAACGAATCCATTAAATTGAAAAGGGTAAAGTAATTTTCAAAATCACGGGTGGTCATTAATCCCATGGAATGCAAATTAGGTGCAAAAATAAAAGCATCCTCATAAATGGTTCGATCTTGAATAACTGTGCCTTCCGTATTTCTAATGTCCTGAATCTGCATGAATCTACTATTCAAATAATAGATTTGAAGATTAAAAGACCAGCGTTGCATATCTTCGTAAAAGTCATTTAAATAGGGATTTTGATCAACATCTTCATAATGTGTTTCCCAAGCATAATGCTTTGCTAGTAAGTTTGTTAAAGTGGTTTTTCCTGCGCCAATATTTCCGGCTATCGCAACATGCATAATCTATTTGTTTAAGATTGCTAAAATAAGAATTAATCAGCATTAATTAATGTGCTAATCTCTTTTCAATTCGAATTTTATGATTTTATTTTTATTTTGGAAGTAATAATAGTTGCCTGTAACCGATATTACCTCTAATTCAACGGGTAAATCAAGCGTAAATAGCACCTCACCCAACAAGGAATAATTCGTTAATTTATTATTTTCAATAGTGGAAATAGATCTCTCTCCATTATAAATTTTCTCTCCATTTATGGTAAAGTTGAATTTTTGATTCATAAATAGATCAAATACAATTATTTTTCCTTGGGCATCTAGAACGTAAAGGTTTGATTCGATTTCTATAAGTTGCTTTACATTGCTAAGTCCAACAATACTGGTCATGTTAGTAACTGATTGTATTATCTTATTAGTAACATAATCAAATAAATAAAGTCCCGCATTGTATTCATCGTAAAGCCAAATCAAATTCGGTCTGTTTGAGTTACCTATTAATTTAACGCTTTGAAGACCTATATTTTCGAAGGATATACAATTACCATTGTTAGTGAGGGTATTATCAAGAATACAAATTTGCTGTTGTAATTCTGAAAAAACGATTATTTTTAATGCATTTATATAAATCAACTGGCTGATTTCACCTTGTTTTTTAGTACTCGTTTGGTAAAGAATCTTGCCTTGCGCATTAAATTTTTCTATTTGTTGATTGTTGACAAAATAATAATTGCCTAGCCCATCTATTTCCCAATATTCACAAACTAGAGGTAGGGGGACTTCATTTATTTTTACCCACGAGAAGTTTTGTGCTGAACAATGTTCAACAAGTAGTAGTAGAATAAAAAGAGTAAGCCTCATACTGTTGTTAATGCTAGTATTTCATCAATTATCGTTCTATTATTCAAGAGACGCGGAACTTTGTTTTGTCCTCCTAATTTGCCCTTGCTTTTCAGCCAACGTTCAAAACTTCCTTTTGTTAAATAAGTAAATTTAGGAAAACCAATATTCATGTTTTTATATCTTTTTGCTTCGTAGTCAGCATTGAATTTTTTCAGCTCATTATCAAGTTCTTTTTCAAAATCAATGAGTGAGGCCGGTTCGCGGTCAAATTCAATCAACCAATGGTGTCCTCCATTTGATTCTGTGTCATTGAAGTAGGGTCCAACTGTGAAATCTCTTATCTGGGCATTTCCGAGTTGGCATACATTTGACAAGGCATTTTCTACGTGTTGTACGATTAATTTTTCCCCAAAGCTATTAATATAGTGCGTTGTTCTTCCAGAAATAACAAGTCGAAA
>CAMCQW010000155.1 GCA_945877045.1 Chryseobacterium gleum | reverse complement strand
CAATCCATTCAAACTAAAAATACCATTGTTCGGGTTGGGAACTACTGAAATGTTAGCTTCAGCAATTGATTCCTGTAAACTCAAGGTATTGTCTTGTGCAACAGATCCAAAATCGTTGATTACCCAATTTGCAGGATCGACAATAATGTTATTGCCAATTAATCCTAAATTACTGATTAAAAAATCATTAGAATTAGCGCTTATGTCAAAACGAATGGTGGTGTCTTGTAAACCTTGTCTAGCTATCTTTAGGCTAATTGGATTGGTGAAGGTAGGCGTAACGTTAGGTTTTGATGCGGTATGTGTAATTCGAATTATGGCATCATTACCTACTTGTTTCCATCGAACGGAATAAGTAGGAAATCCTTCTCCAAAATACCATTGCTCAAAATAAGGGGTAAAATTAACTCCAGAAGTAGTTTGTGCTACATCACGAAAATCTACCCCATGAGCCGTACTATTCGAAAAAGAGTTTTGGTAATTTTTCAATGTCGCGAAAAACAAACTGTCGTTGTTCATCATATAACGCATAGTATGAATGATTCCTGACCCTTTATCATAGGACAAGCGACCGCTAAAAATTCGGTTTTCATTTAAGCTATCTAATACCCAAACACTTCCTCCGTTTTGTGTCATTACATTATCATGGACATCCAACATGAATTGGTTCTTTTCAACGGGGTATAAATTTTCTAACATTAGGTACTCGCAATAAGAAGCGAAACCTTCATTAAGCCAAATGTCACTCCAAGATGCACAAGTAACATGATCACCCCACCATTGATGGGCTAGCTCATGGGCGGTTAAGGTTTTATTGAAGAATCCTTGGGTAGTCATTGTTTGATGTTCCATTCCTCCAGAAATTGGTGCCATGCAATGCCCGTATTTTTCATCTTCAAATGGGTAGGGGCCAAACATACCATAAAACAATTCAATGAAATCTGCCGTTTCATTAATATCAGCTTGGAAATTAGGTAATGTAGCTGGGTTATTATAAATGTAATTTTTGATCATAATCGGAGCTGGTGCACCGATAGGATTTGCATAAATCGTGTAATCTACATATTTCGCTACAGCAACTGAGATCAAGTAATAATCAATTGGATGACGATGTTTCCACTCATAACGTGATGTGCCATTGCCTAATGAAACAATATTTTCTAAAAGACCATTAGATCCTGCTTTGCACGTGTCTGGAACTGTAAGTTTTACTTGACATGAATCAGCTTTATCGGTAAGACTTTGCTTACATGGAAACCATTCATAGGCAGAAAATGGCTCCGATAAACTCCAAACAACATGGTTTCCCCAAGAGGGTGAAGTATCATAGGTTAATCCTCCTCCTCCAAGTGGATTCGTTATAGCGGTAGGTGGTGTTCCATTATAAGTCGTTTCAATCGTAAAATTAGCACCCGCTACTACATTTACTGGGACTTTTATAGCAGATCCTACTCTATTATATCCGACATTAACACCATTCACTTTGATTGATGTAACAGTTAAAGTAGGGAATAATTCATACAAAGCGGAATCTATTGCTTGAAGTGCAGTCGCTTTAAAGGAGCCTTTTCCAGATAGATAGGTTGATATATTGGTCATATTTAAATCTAATAGATAAAAATTGACATCGTATTTCTCTGTCTGTGCTATTTGTGAAACGGTTAAAGAGGCACTCTTTAATTGGGTAGTTTGTTTGTCGCGCTTTGAACAATGCGTATTATTTTCTTTTTGTGAAAAGGCGCTATTTATCAAAACAAGGAATAGACTGGCAATACTTAAGGAGGTGAATTTCATAAAGGAGAAGTTTAATTATATTAATTTAAAATAGTGTATTAGAATTAGTTAGTAAATTTTAGTTGCTGTAAATAGTTTATAATTTTGTAAAGTTTAAAGTGACATTTTCGATGCTAATAAAATAGGATCCTGCAACAAAAAGTCTAGTCGGCAAGGTGTTTTTCCCTGGATAAACAATTCCCTTTTGAATGATTCGACCCAACGCATCGTGAACAATATAATTACTTGAATTGGCAGAAATTGGCACTGAGATTATTAATTCATTGTCAGTTGGATTAGGGAATATGGTCCAAGTATCGTTTTCTAATGAATTGATTGAATTTCCAGACACTACATTAATAATGGAAGAATCACTTTGTGTACAGCCATTTGCATCCGTGAAGGTGTAAGTAATGACGTGTGGGCCCGGGCCAGCTAAAGTAGGGTGGAAGGATGTTCCAATGATTCCATCTCCTGAGTAGGTTCCGCCGGCAGGTATTCCTGGACTTAAATTAAAAGGATTCGCATTGGATAATACATTAGGATTTTGCTCTGTATAATCAACAAGAATCGAACTGTATAATCCAACATAAATAGAATCAACAATTTGACAATTGTTTAAATTAGTACCAGTTACATAATAATAGGAAGCTTGACTTGGAATAAATGGAACTCCATTTTGAACATTATTGGCCCAGCTATAGCTAGTCGCTGTTCCTGTTCCTGATAGGGTTATTGGGAAGCCTGGACATGCTGTATAGCTTGTTCCTGCATCAACAAATGGCAAACTATAGGAGATTAATTGGTGAACTGGGGATTTTGTTTTACATCCATAATCACCTGTGAGTTGCACTTGGTAAGGACCTATTATAGCGGTTACAATCGAATTAGTCTGGGCTCCATTCGACCAAAGTACGTTGTTAACAGTGCCACTTGATGTAAATGATAAAGCTGCTGTTGATCCTAAACAGATTCCTCCTGGACCTGAAATCGTAATGGTTGGGGTTTGTGCCAATAATAAACCTACAGCATCTGCTTTTCCATATCCGTAGGCAAAATTTGGTAGAATGCCAGTGAAATTATCGAAAGTAGCGGAATTAGTGAGATCATTTTTGAATGTTTGCCAAGTAGCGTAACGACATTTTTCCAAGTACAAGGCACCCATTCCAGCAACTATTGGTGAGGCCATTGATGTACCTCCATTTCTGACATGGAAAGCGCCTTGATCTATGGTACTATTATTCGCTGGATTCGCTAAATACCACATAGGGCCGGCTGCAAGAGTAATATCACCGGAAGCAGCGATATCAGGTTTTATGTTTCCATTTCTACTTGGACCTTTACTACTATTCTCACTCAGTTTTCCAACAGGCGTGGGTGATGGTGAAACATAATAAACATTGTTTTTGTCGATATATCCTTTTCTATTTCTAAAATTTCCGACTGAAATAACTTTTTCAGAACAATTCCAAGAGGAAACAATTGTTTGCAAGGAATCTGGAAGATGATAATTTAGGATACTTGGCATTATTACAGGGCTAGGAAGCGATGTTGATACAAAATTACTAAGCTGCTGCCATGACCCGCCCCATGCATCATACTTTCCGGAACCGTAGGTCATAAATCGATACAAATAGGAAAGTGAATCAATTTGAGTAAAGATCACTTGCATATGAAAAGCGGCGCCTACAATTTCTCGATAAGTTTCGATACATGCAATTCGTTGGTGCAAACTATTATAGATTGTATCATAAATAGGTAGCATTCCCATATTCGAAGTAGCATAATGAAACGAAGATCGGCCACGAAATTTAAATAGCGGTGATGGACGATCGGCACCAAAGGCAAAATAGTAATGAGCGTCAGAGGTATCTGACCAAAGATCAAAAAGAATCTTATTCGTGCCTGCTAAGGTAACTGCAGGATTATTTACGTTCCAAAAAAATGAAGTGTCTGCATCAATGTTGTTGCCTTGCACATGGTATTTTCCTTGATTTCCTGAATTTCCAGCAGCACAAACAACGATTCTGCCGGGTTGTGCATCTAACAACGATTCTATATAATCAGCAGCAGGATCATTTCCATCATGGCTACCTAAATAGGCTCCTAAAGATAAATTAATAACGGCAGGTTTTCCTAATGAATCAGCTACTTTAAAAATGTAATCACACGCATCTGCAATGGAAAGTGTCCAATTGACTAAATTGAAGTTGGTCTCCACAACAATAATATCGGCTTTCGGTGCGGCGCCTTTATTTTTAGAATTAGCTTGTGCATTTCCTGTTGCCATACCTGAAACAGTTGTCCCGTGAGCAGTTCCCGTTTCTAACGCTGTACATGTCCCATTGTTGATGGCACTACTGTCCCAAACTGTTCCGTAACCATAAGGTTGTGGTGGATTTGCTCCGTTTATTGTATGGTCCCAATAACGTAAAACACGCGTTTTTCCATTTGGAAATTTAAAGTCTGGATGGTTAAAATCAATCCCTTGATCAACAATTCCGACAATTACTCCTTTGCCAGAATAAGAGGTGTCAACTCCGCTCAAGCCTTGTTGTGCTAAATTGATTCGATGCTTTAATAAAGCGCTATCTGCTAAGGCATGGGGAGGCGCAAATTCAAAATATACAGAACTAAGTTTTTTATTTGTAACGATGGTATGAATATTGGAAGCGGTTGAATTATAGTAAATCCAATTTTTTGTAAGATATTTTATTGTGGCACCGACTTCCGTTAATGCTGCTAAATTCTCTTTTGAATAAGGACTACTAAATAAACTTATTTCGTTCGGTTTCTTTTCATGAAATTCCTTAAAATTCAAAAAAGTATTTTGAGAAAACAGACTAAAACTAATAAAAGTAGCGAGTGATAAAATGAATAGATTTTTCATTTTTGAATTTTTTGTGAAAGATAATAAAAAAAGGAATTATTTAAGCACAAGACCAAGCATATTTTTTTTTTGTATTTGTTATATTGCTGTCAGTTTTATGTTTATTTTTGATTAACAAACTAACTAAATTTTTATGAAAAACAACTTTTTTTATAGTGCTATTTTTGCCACTGCTTTTTTAGCATCAACTTCAATATTTGCGCAAGCGCTTCCGGGTACATTAAATTGGTACAATGGGGAAGGGACAGGGATGTTTACAGATAAAGCTTATGGTTTATTGAAAAATAAAAAATCAAGCGAAGTTATAGTCGCTGTTATTGATTCAGGAGTTGATATTGAACACGAAGATCTAGCAGGAAAAATATGGGTGAATAAAGATGAAATCCCAAACAATAAAATAGACGATGATAAAAATGGCTATGTGGATGACATTCATGGCTGGAACTTTCTAGGAAATTCTAAAGGTGAAAAT
>CAMCQW010000154.1 GCA_945877045.1 Chryseobacterium gleum | reverse complement strand
AATGTAGCACGTGTCGCTGAGGCAACTGGCTTATGGTTACTAAAAAATTATTCGTCCCCAAAAGTGGTGATTGGTCACGACTGTCGTTTTGCGGGTGAATTGTTTACTGAAACGGTAGCTAAAGTATTTTTAACACAAGGAATTCCTGTTAAAATGGCACGAGGTTTTGTTTCTACCCCAATGATTTCATTGGCCGCTTTTCAGCTTGAATGTGAAATCGGTGTGATTATTACCGCAAGTCATAACCCCCCGAGCTATAACGGATTTAAACTAAAGGCCTTTTTTGGAGGACCGCTATCCCCCGAAAATGTGCAAGAAGTAGAAGATATTATTCCTGATTCGTGCAGCTTTGATCTAAGCAAAATTTCCATCGAAAACGCAATTAAGCAAGGAAACATTGAAATCGTAGATCTCGAAGCACGCTATGTGGAACATGTAAAGAAGAATTTTGATTTGGATGCCATCCATCGTTCTGGACTGAACTTAGTATATGATGCGATGTATGGTGCTGGGCAGCGCGTTATGCCAAGGATTTTACCAAATGTTAAACTCCTTCATTGCGAATACAACCCAACCTTCATGGGACAAGCGCCAGAACCTATCGCAAAAAACTTAAAAGGGCTCGAAGAATATATTGCGTTAAACCCGGGAATTCATTGTGCTTTAGCAACTGATGGTGATGCTGATCGCATTGGATTATATAATGGAAGCGGTGAATTTATTGATTCACATCACATCATCTTATTATTAATTCATTACTTAGTTAATTACAAAAAATTGACAGGTAAAGTGGCCATCGCTTTTAGTGTTACGCCTCGTGTCGAAAAACTATGCGAACATTATGGACTTGAGGTAGAAATAACCAAAATAGGCTTCAAGGAAATTGCATCGATTATGATCAGAGAGGATGTGCTACTTGGCGGAGAAGAATCCGGAGGAATCGCTGTAAAAGGACACATTCCTGAACGAGATGGGATCTGGATGGGCTTAATTATTTGGGAATTCATGGCCCTTTCTGGCAAAACCTTAGACGAATTAATTAATGAAGTTTATGCGATTGTAGGCGCCTTCAAATTCGAACGAAGTGATTTGCACATAACAGAAGAACTAAAACAAAAGATCATAGCAAATTGTAAATCGGATAATTATAAATCTTTCGGAAAATATAAAGTTCGTGATTTAAAAACTACAGACGGATTCAAATACTTCTTCGACGACGAAAGATGGGTGATGATTAGACCATCTGGAACCGAACCAGTACTTCGAACCTATGCAGAAGCTCCTACTTTAGCAGAGGTAAGAGAAATCCTTAAAGCAACAGAAGAAACTATTTGCAAGTAATTGCGATTAGTAATAATTTGTTATATTTACCTTAATATTAACAATTAACAATTTTAACTATGCGTATCTTATTCATATTGCCGTTTATTGCACTCCTTTTTGCATCACCAAATGCTCAAGCACAAAAAGTTTTCGCTGGGGTAAGCTTCTTATCTGACATGTATCTTGGGGGAGAAAAATTAACCCTGAATGGTGGTGGACTTAGAGAAAAATATTACATTGATTTATATGTTGCCGGATTATATATCAAAACGAAAACCAAAGATGCCGGAAAAATAATCAATGGAGATGAGCCAATGGCCATTTCGATCAAACTTGTTTCCAATAGTGTTACACGAGAAAAATTTACAGAATCAGTTATCGAAGGATTCAAAAATGCAAGCCATGGTAAAGCGACAAAAGAAGAAATTAATAAATTCACAGGCGCTTTTACCAATGCCTTTAAAAAAGGAGATCAAATCAATTTGAAATACACGCCAGGAAAAGGAGTAGCTATTGAAAAGAATGGGACACAATTAAAAGTAATTGCTGGCTTAGAATTTAAAAAAGCATTGTTTTCCATTTGGCTAGGTAAAATTCCTGCCGATTCATCACTCAAAAGCGGACTATTAGGGAATTAATACCCAATCTATAGCGATATACACTTAATGCTATCTGATTTATATAAGACACACCCTTCAAGGGCGTAGTTAGCATGGTACCGATTTTTATAAGAAGTGAATCCTTCGGAATCTTTACCAAAGGTTCAATAAGAGGCCTGATGAGAAGGAAATTTTTCTAGTCCAATTTATTATTTAATTCGTCAAACTTCGCTTTCATGGTGGGGTTTCCTTTTGTTAATTTTTTAATTGTTAATTCATCGGTTTTATCGTTGGCAAGACGAAGATTGTTAACGGATGCTAATAGGGCTTCTTTTGTTTTCTGTAGCGAGTCAATCGACTTATCTATCCCATTAATGGCGGTGGTAAATTGTCTACTAGCAAGGTCATATTTTTTTGCAAAACCCACCTTAAAATCGTTCATAGTATTCTCAAAATTTGTAATGTCAACATTTTGACTTTTTACAAACGCTAGTTCTGATTTATATACCATCGAATTCTTTGCCGCATTTCGAAGCAATGTAATAATTGGAATGAAAAATTGCGGTCTAATTACATACATTTTTTCATGCCTGTAAGAAACATCGACAATTCCCCCGTTGTATAATTCGTTATCTGCTTCTAGAAGTGAAACAAGAATGGCGTATTCACAATTCTTTGCCGCTCTATTTTTATCTAAATCTTTGAAAAACTCTTCATTCTTCTTTTTGCTAACGGTTCCGTCTGCTTCATTTTTCATTTCAAACATGATTGAAATAATTTCGTTTCCATGCTCGTCGTTTTCTCTGTAAATATAATCCCCCTTGCTTCCTGTTTTTATATTGTTATCCTTTTCAAAATGTGCGTGCTGGAATCCCGTTGAACGAATTTTATTGAATTCATTTTCACAGTGTTGCTCTAACGATTCACCTACCATTTTTGTTGAAAGTTTGAGCTTCATATCCTTACGATAATCAAGCTCTTCTTCTTTCATCTTTATGATCTCATCTTTGGTCTTTAATTCTGCCGCAAACTTTTCACTTAATGCTAGTTGCTTCAACTGATTTTCTGCTTCTTTCAGTTGTACACTATTGGCAAATTCATCCCTTTCTTTTTCAACTTTTTGGATGGCTTCTGCTACAGAAAGCTTCATTAATAATTCAGCATTTTCTAGTTTAGTCTTCATGTCAGCTATTTCAGTTGCTTTTTTAGCCAACTGTTCCGCTTGTTCGCGTTCATTTTTAGCTTGTAACTCGATAATTTCCTTCTCCTTTTTCGCAAGGTTCTCTTGCAAAGAGTTTCTGAGATTTGACTCGGCTAACTGAACGGCACTATCTTTTTCTTTTTCGGCAAGTCGCAACATACTCTGCAATTCTTCTTCAAACTTATCGTCTCTTACTTGTTTAAGAATATCTGCAAAACCAGCTTCATCCACTTTAAAAACCTCCTTGCATTTTGGGCATTTAATTTCTTTCATATAATAAAGTTAAAATTAATTAGGGATTCGAAAGCAATTAGTTGGGAGGAATTATCTACTCAACTAGCGATGGATTAAATAAATACGAATAGTTTTTTTTTTTTATCCTAAACCAACATCCAGGATCATCATTACTAAAAAGCCTCCAATAAATCCCATTACGGCTACATCAGTATATTTATCACGCTGCGTTTCTGGAATCACTTCCTCAACGACCACAAAAATCATCGCTCCAGCGGCAAAAGCCAAGGCATATGGCAGAATAGATTGCATATAAATAACGGTTACAGCTCCAATTACGCCAGCAATTGGTTCAACAATCGCAGAAAGCTGGCCGTACCAAAAACTTTTAAATCGACTCGCTCCTGCCCTGCGCAAAGGCATCGCAACAGCAAATCCTTCAGGGAAATTTTGAATCGCAATACCAATTGTTAATGCTATTGCTCCAGCATAGGTCGCTCCTTCCATACCATTCGCTGCCGCACCAAACAAAACACCAATTGCCAAACCTTCTGGTATGTTGTGAAGTGTAATGGCTAAAACTAACAAGGTAGTTTTATGCAACTGTGTTTTTACACCTTCGGTTTCATTATCGTTAAAATTGATGTGTAAATGGGGCAGTAATTTATCTAAACCAAAAATAAAAATGGCGCCAAGACCAAAACCAATGGCGGCTGGAAGCACTTTCACAAATCCTTCCCCCGGACTCATTTCTATTGATGGCGCTAATAAACTCCAAAAACTTGCCGCTACCATAATACCGCCAGTAAATCCGAGCATACCGTCTAACATGCCCCGATGCATTGACTTAATGCCAAATACCATTGCTGCGCCTGCAGCAGTGACCAACCAGGTAAAAGTAGTTGCTAAAAGTGCGGCTAATACAGGATGTATCCCCGAAAACCAATGTATAATTTCATCCATAATTTATTTAAAATCTAAAAAATAATAGTGCTAATTTCTCAAAAGTAATTCAATTCCGTATATTTGAATCGAATTAACAATGATTAATATGAAAAGTGCTCTAATTTTATCCTTATTAGTTATTCTAACAATTACATTAGGATGCAACAAACAAGATGATACTATCTATCGTGTATACGTTTCCCTAAACGGACAACCAAAGGTTAATTCAAAAGTTCGTATTTATGGGGTAAACTCTGTGAATCCTCCTACGATAGATTTAACGGAATATACCGATGCTAATGGCTTGGTAGAATTCAACTTAAACGACTATATCAAAAATGGATCTGCGGGTGGTTTGACCGTAGATTGCTATGTTCACCTGCTAAAGTTTGGCCCTGTCGATACAGTTAAAACGGTGTTTATTGAAGGCTTTAAGACGAACAAACAAGATTTTAAATTTTAGAGCGTTTACTCAAAAAACAAGCGTTTCATTTAACTTTGCCATACCTATTTTACAAAGATGTCACAAAAATTAACGAGCCGTTCGGAAGATTATTCCAAGTGGTACAATGAATTAGTAAATAAAGCAGACTTAGCAGAACATTCAGATGTAAGAGGTTGCATGATTATTAAACCATATGGCTATGCTATTTGGGAGAAAATGCGGGATATTTTAGATATAAAATTCAAAGAGACTGGTCACCAAAATGCCTATTTTCCTTTATTTATTCCAAAATCTTACCTCAGTAAAGAAGCAAGTCATGTTGAAGGATTTGCAAAAGAATGTGCCGTTGTAACCCACTACCGATTAATGAATGCTCCAGATGGCAGCGGCGTTGTTGTTGACC
>CAMCQW010000153.1 GCA_945877045.1 Chryseobacterium gleum | reverse complement strand
CGTATTGGTTTAGTTTGGTTCATAACTTATACGTCTTAATTTATTTCCTTTTTCGTGTGGGTAAATGTTTGTTCGTTTAATTTCCACCCCTTCTATTAAATAATGTTGGAGGAGTAGTTCAATCTCATTTTTCGCGTTATTAAATCGCTCTTGGTCTCCATTCAAATATAACTCAATCAGTGTGCTTGATCGTTGGACTAACATATAATCCACGATGGATTCATCCGATATAATGATGGCTCTTCTAAAAAAATCAGGGTATATTTTTGTGGCAAATCCATCTTTATTCTCAAAAATTAGTATGTCGTCAGATCGTCCTTCTATTTTTTCAATTGCAATCGTTTTCAATCCACAAGGGCAATCTTTTAACTCGTGAATAATGTCGTTTAATTCATAGCGAACAATGGGCTGCGAACAACGCTTTAAATCTGTTATTATGGGATGAAATCGTGTATTTGACTCATCCAAGTACTTTTTTTCTATTATTAGATAGTCTTCGTGGAAATGTAATACACCTTCAGAGCAGGTACTCGCCAAAAATCCTTCCGTACACTGATATACTTGATGGATAGGTTGCCCGAATATTTTTTCTAGGTACTCTTTGTCTTCCGGGCATAGGACTTCTGCTACCGAAATTATTTTTTTTGGTTGAATGGTGATCAATCCTTTTTCAATTTCTTTTGCAAGGTCTAGTAGCATACTGGGTTGGGCAACTAGAAACGTAGGCTGTAATCTGTTTAATCTAGAAACGTGTGACGTTAGATCATCCAATAAATCAAAAAACTCAAATCTCAGCACTTTTGATTTCACCGAATCATATAAATTACTATTTGCTCGAAGAAAAAATGCTACACTTCGTTTTTTTAGCGAAAACCCAATAACTCTATCCAGCACATACGCTACCCATTGTGCACGTTCCTTTTCGGAAACAAGAAAAATACCTCTATTCCCAGTTGTTCCTGATGATAAACCTACTGTCACATCCTTAAGCATAGGAGAGAAATCACGTGATAATTCTGATTTTAAAGCGGTTTCAAATGCTATTTCTTTTTTAATTCCATGCGTATTGATGGTGTCAAAATGTTCCATAAATGTTTGCTTGGTCATTATAGGATAATTTTCTAATGGTTCATTCTGTTTTACTAGATCTGCGTAAAAAGGAGATACCGCTAGTGTCGATTGAAATTTTTTCCAGCGATAGGCTTGTAGTCTTTTTAAATTGAAACGGTAGCGTTTTTTCAACAACTTTAATTCAAGTAAGTTCACAATGATTTGTAGTTTAAAGAACATTCATATCGATTTTTGTTTGAATTAATCGGTTGGTTGTTTCTGAACAATGCGAGGGTACAATAAGAACATTCGGATTTGCGATGTGGTATTTATGAACCTTGTTTAATGATCTTTTAAAATCCTTCCATGAATGGAAAAACAATCGAACAATTGGATTAGGTAAAACATATTCTTTATACGACCTACTTAGCCAACAAGCATCTGCAATGAGAAAATAGCGTTGTTTGTTTGTTTCTAACAATAGCCCAATTTGCCCTGCCGCATGACCAGGTAATTCGTAAATCAACATTGAATTATCTCCGAATAGATCATACTCGTTACCTAGGATCGAATCTTCAGATTGGGTTATTTTTTCATCAATAAAAATCATTCGATTAGAAATATCATCAGGTAATAATTTCTTTAATACACCCTTTGAAAAGGCAATTGAATTGGGAAGTTTCATCGTATACTCGTACGCTTTTTTAGAAGTGTAAAATGAAGCGTTTTTAAAATCCCCCATGCCTGCAACATGATCAGCGTGAAAATGAGTAATGATCACGTGTTTAATCTCATCTGGAGAAATTCCATTGGCTAATAGTTGGTTGGCAACCTCTTCGTTGACCTTAATTTCGACTTTAGTAATCTTCCCATATATTTTGTTCGGAAAACTTTTCGTCTCTTCATGAAATCGTTGGGTATACCCAGTATCGTATAAAATATAACCATGATCTGGGTGTTCAATTAATCCCCAAAGAGCATGGAATTTAATTTTTAATTTCCGCCCACCTTTAATGGATTCATGTTCATTAGCTACACAAAAACCTGAATGATTAAGGTAGAGTTTGGTTTTTTTCATATTCAGTATACCAATTAATAAATTCGCTAATGGATTCATCCGTTGTTACTGTAGGGTTATATCCTAACAATTCTCTTGCTTTAGAAATATCCAGGGTCATCGATTTCGCAAGAACCCTCACACCGTATTTTGTAAGTACAGGCTCTTTCATATTAGTTAATTTTGATTTCCATTCCATTATCTGTGCTATTGACAGTACTAGCCAGTAGGGAATTTTCTTTTGAGGTAATTGCTCATTCATTAAGGAAAGAACATAGGTAATCTTTTCCCATAAATTTACAGCTTCTCCATTTGTAATGTTGTAGATTTGATTAAGTGCCCTCCCTTCGGCTTTAAGTCCTAAAATAATTGCATCTACTGCATTTGAGACGGAAGTTAAATCAACAATATTTTTGCCATTTCCAATTATTTTTAATTTCCCTTTTTTGTAAGCAGTAATTAATCTTGGCATAATCACAGTGTCTCCTCGACCTGTTAGTGCACGTGGCCGCAAAATAACATAGGGTATTCCCGAATTCACAAGTTCGATTTCAGCCATTCTTTTGGTTGCTGCATAGGCGTTTATAAATTTCCTTGGTAGTGGGTCGTCTTCACTAATATCTTTTCGATTTGTGCAGTCAAAATACATACTTGGAGTTGATATATAGATATACTTGAGTATCTTGTTTTTTTGAATAGCATTGATTAGATTTATTTGAGAATGAAGATTTGCATCTTCAAATTCCTTGTATTTGCCCCAAGTAGAAGAAAGAGCAGCGGCATGAATTACGTATTCGACATCCTGAGTTATTGATGCGACGAAAGCCTTGTCGGTTAATTCACCGAGAATATAGGTAATCTTTGGGTGTTTCAAATAGTGAGAACTCTTAATTGTTCGTCCAGTTGCAATTATCGACCTTACTTCATCCATTTCAGCTAGTTTCTCCAATGTCCTAAAACCTAAAAATCCTGTTGCGCCTGTGAGTAATATTTTCATTTTTATATAGTTAGTACTTTTCCTATCAAATGTAAACTTTTAATCTTTCATCTTAATATCGAATTTTGCAATTTGTTGGGTACTATTTGCGAATTATGCAATTAATTTTCTTTTCAAAAATGGGGGAATTATATTGTATTGGTATTAAAAGTAATGATTTCAATATTTTTAAAGCGATTTCGTTTTCTTGGATGCGCATTTTTCTGCCAACAACCAATGATTCAAAATACTTTCTGTATTGAATAGGGTATTTTATGAAATAATTATATATACAGAATTCAAACAATGAATTTATGTTTACTCTTTAATTATAGAACAGTTTTCCATTTGCTTTTTTTTTATAAGTTATATAAAAAAGAAAACACCAAAATTAAAAGATTAATAATTAGTTTATTATGAATAATTTACTAATTTTGTTTAAATCATAAAAATAATAATATGAAAAATGTTTTTTTACTACTAGGATTTACACTTTGTTTATCCATTGCTTTTGGTCAAGATGTACCGAAAGAGACTATCGGAAAGAAGTTTGACAAGAAGGGAACTGGAGCAAATCTTGTAAAGCCATCTACAGATGTTGAGCAACCTAAACCGGATAAAACAAGAGCACAATGTTGTTTGAATTTTGACAATTATACTGGCTTATGGTTAGAGGTATGGGTTGATGGTACTTACAGAGGTTCGATTGCACCTTATGATGAGGGCGATGTATGTGTTTATGGAGGTTGGACGTCTTATTACGTTCGTTCATCTGGAGGATCATACGAATGGGAGGATAGTGGAGACTGCAATAGCTGGTTCTCATTAAAATTAAATTAATACTATAAATTATTAAAAAGCGCTTTTAAAGCGCTTTTTTTTTTGCAATTAAAAAATTATTCTATGCGTTCACTTTTTTTTTCTTTATCAATTGTCTTTATTTCTAATTTTTGTTTTTCGCAAAAGTTAGAAAAGAGAGCACTTTTAGTAGCCGTCACTCAATATGATCGCCAAGTTTCAAATCCAAAGTGTCGATGGAAAGATTTGAGCACAGCGGAGGATATAAATTTAATAAAAACAGCATTATTATCTTCTGGATTTGATTCATCTCAAATAATAATAATAACAGGTAAAACAAAAAAAAGTGATATAGTTAAAGCATTCCGTGAACAATTAATAGATAAGGCTCAAAAAAATGGGGTTTATTATTTTCACTTTTCTGGGCATGGTTATCAGATTCCTGATGACAACAAGGATGAGATGGATGGACTTGATGAAGCACTTGTACTTTCCGATGCTTGTAATGATGGTGGGAAAAGAATAGCAGGGTTTGATTATTCCAACTATTTAAGAGACGACGAATTACAAACGTTGTTAAATGAGTTGCGAATGAAAGTAGGAAAAAAAGGGAATGTGATGGTTTCCCTTGATGCTTGTCATTCAGGGACAGCTACAAGGGGAAGCGGTGCTTTTAGAGGGCAGGTTAGAGAACCAGAGCCTAATGCGCCTTTAATATCAGGATTATCAAATGCTGATTTTGGAATGGTTACAGATGATATCAACTTATCCCCTCTTACATGCTTTTTAGCTTCGAGTGAATTTGAATTAAATAAAGAATATTGTACATCGGATATAAGCTGTGGTTCCCTTTCATTTGCACTTAGTAAAGCAATTACTGAATCAAATTCAACAACAACCTATGCCGCTTTATTTGATAGAGTTAAAAATATTATGAATTCAATTGTGCCTGGTCAAACTCCCCATATTGAAGGAATGTATGATCAAGAAGTTTTTGGAGGGAATATTCTTGATCAAGTAAAATATTTAAAAATAACTAAGGTGGAATCTTCGAATATCTTGAAAATCGATGGCGGTTTGTTATCCTCTATTACTGAAAATTCCATTGTTGGCTTCTACCCCCCTGACACGAGGGATTTTAGAAATTCAACTCCTTTTCTGAAAGGGAAAGTAATTTCATCAGAGGTGACCCAGTCAACAATTCAATTGGATTCAGCATTTGTCGATATTGATAAATTGAAATCATCTTGGATTTATCTTTTAGAAAAAGG
>CAMCQW010000152.1 GCA_945877045.1 Chryseobacterium gleum | reverse complement strand
AGAATATAAATTTGGTTTTGTAAGTGATATAGATACAGATACTATTCCTATTGGACTTAATGAAGATATTATTCGATTGATATCCTCAAAAAAAGAGGAGCCTCAATGGATGCTGGATTACCGACTTAATGCCTTATCGCTTTGGTCAACGATGAATGAACCATCATGGGCGCATGTGAAGTATAAAAAGCCCGATTTTCAGGCCATTGCTTATTATTCGGCACCAAAACAAACAAAAAAATATGAGTCTTGGGACGATGTGGATCCTGAGATGAAAGCAACGATGACCAAGTTAGGAATATCGATGGGTGAACAGCAACGTTTAACAGGAGTAGCTGTTGATTTTGTGATGGATTCTGTTTCTGTAGCGACCTCGTTTAAAGAAAAGTTAGGTGAATTAGGTATTATCTTCTGCTCCTTTTCAGATGCAGTTCAAAACCATCCGGACTTAGTAAAAAAACACATGGGAACTGTAATTCCAACTCAAGACAATTATTATGCAGCGCTAAATGCGGCGGTTTTTACCGATGGTTCATTTTGCTATATTCCAAAAGGCGTGCGTTGTCCTATGGAGCTTTCCACTTATTTTAGAATTAATGCAGGGGGAACAGGACAATTTGAACGAACATTAGTCATCGCTGACGAAGGCTCCTATGTTTCTTATTTAGAGGGATGTACAGCTCCACAACGCGATGAAAATCAACTGCATGCTGCCGTTGTCGAATTAATAGCATTGGAAAATGCCGAAATAAAATATTCAACCGTTCAAAATTGGTATCCAGGCGACAAGAATGGACTTGGGGGTATTTTTAATTTCGTTACGAAAAGAGGGATCTGCGAAAAAAATGCAAAAATTTCATGGACACAAGTGGAAACTGGGTCAGCAGTAACCTGGAAATACCCTTCTTGTATATTGAAAGGGGATAATTCAGTCGGTGAATTTTATTCCGTGGCGGTTACTAATAACTACCAGCAAGCTGATACAGGCACAAAAATGATTCATCTGGGAAAAAATACAAAATCGACCATTATTTCGAAAGGTATTTCTGCAGGAAAATCTCAAAATTCGTATCGTGGATTGGTTCAAATTCATAAAAACGCACACAATGCGCGTAATTTTTCGCAATGTGATTCCCTATTAATGTCGAGTGAATGCGGTGCTCATACCTTTCCTTATATTGAGTGTAAAAATAGCAGCGCAAAAATTGAGCACGAAGCGACCACTTCGAAAATAGGAGAGGATCAACTATTTTATTGTAAACAACGCGGCATCAGTGAAGAAAAAGCAATTGGTTTAATTGTTAATGGATATTGTAAAGAAGTATTGAACCAATTACCGATGGAATTTGCGGTTGAAGCACAAAAATTATTAACGATTAGCTTAGAAGGAAGTGTTGGATAATACATTGATTAAAAAATAGTAACCTATGATTACGATTAAAAATTTACATGCTAGTATAGAAGGAAAAGCCATATTAAAAGGACTCAACTTGACCGTTAATGCGGGTGAGGTACATGCGATTATGGGGCCAAATGGAGCAGGAAAGAGTACGCTTGCATCTATATTAGCTGGAAGGGAAGAATATGAAATTACCGCAGGTGAAATCGACTTTAATGGAGAAGATCTTTTGGATTTATCTGTTGAGGAAAGAGCACGAGAAGGTTTGTTTCTTGCTTTTCAATATCCAGTAGAAATCCCGGGCGTTTCAAATGTTAATTTCCTTCGAACCGCTATCAATGAAATAAGAGACCATAAGGGCGAGAAAGCAATGTCAGCAAAGGAATTTATGGCATTGGTTCGGGATAAATCAGCGCTGGTTGAATTGGATAGCAAATTGGCTTCTCGCTCTGTGAATGAAGGCTTCTCTGGTGGTGAAAAAAAACGAAATGAAATTTTTCAAATGGCCATGCTCAATCCCAAATTAGCCATTTTGGATGAAACAGATTCTGGCCTAGATATCGATGCCTTGCGAATTGTTGCGAATGGGGTAAATGAATTAAAAACGGATCAAAATGCGACCATCATTATTACCCATTACCAACGATTATTAGATTATATTATTCCTGATTTTGTGCATGTTTTATATGACGGAAAAATAGTAAAGACTGGAGGAAAAGAGCTTGCGCTTGAACTGGAAGAAAAAGGATATGACTGGATAAAAGAAAATAAAGTCAATTGAAAACTAACACAATGGAGAAATCCACAAAAGCATCACTTCAATCGTTTAGAAGCAATCTTAGCGCCGCTAAGTTAGCCTTGCCTTCCGTTTTAATAGCTAATAATGAAGTCGATCTTTCGCTAATGGACTTTCCAACTTCACGACATGAAGCTTGGAAATATACCCGTCTAAATCGTTTGGCGAAAATTCAACTAGAAAGCACCATCGCTGCACCAATTGATTGGGAAGATTTTAATATGGTCAAAGACGCGTATACTTTTGTATTTCAAAACACGACTTGTATTTATGTTTCTAGCGATCTACCTGAGGGCTTTAGCATCAAAATTGGAGATGAAATTGAATCGACGGATTGGCTGTCTTCTATCAACGAAAGTCATGTTGCTAAATTAAATGTGGCTCATACGCAAAATGGCTGTTTGATTAACATAGCAAAGGGAATTCAAGTCGATAAACCCATTCAAATTATTTATATTACAGATGGCCCAAAACAGCCAAATTTTTGGAGAAATCAATTGAATATAGAGTTAGGGGCAAAGGCGAATATTTACATCGGTTATTTTTCAAAAGATGCGATTGATTCTTATTCAAATGTGCATTGGAGTGTCTTTTTAAAAGAAAACAGTCACTTGATAATGACAAAAATCCAAAATGATGGAGAGGCAAATTTTCATTTCTCAACAGAAAATATTAGTCAATTAAAGGACTCTAATTTTACCTTAAATACCGTTACGTTAAATGGGGCATTTGTTCGAAATGACGTTTTGGTGAAGGTAGAAGGAGAAAATTGTGAAACCCATCTTAATGGCGCATACATCATGAAGGGTAATCAACATGTTGATAATCACACAACAATTGATCATATTTTTCCTAATTGTAATTCCTACGAATTGTATAAAGGCGTAATGGGTGATAAATCAACAGCGGTTTTTAATGGGAAAGTTTTCGTACGTCCTGATGCACAAAAAATTAATGCCTTTCAATCCAATGCGAATGTATTATTGAGTGATGATGCCACGATTAATTCGAAACCAGAGTTAGAAATTTACGCTGACGATGTGAAATGTTCACATGGCTCTACTACAGGGCAATTGGATTTGGAAGCTGTTTTTTATTTACGTAGCCGCGGAATTTCAGAGACAGATGCACGCAGTATGGTGGTTGCCGCTTTTATGACTGATGTGCTTTCAAAAGTAGCATCCGATGATATGAAAAGTTATATTTATCAGAAATTAGCTGCTCGCTTTAATTGGCAGTATAAAGAACTTAGTAATAGTGTGCTTTAATTTTCAATAGATACTTGGTTAGTAATTTATAAAAATCAATCTTAATTTAAACAATTTTTTAAACTTACCAGTAAGTTTTTTGTTTTAATCAATAGATTGTTTTTTAATAGTATGATAATAGGTATTCCAACAGAAATTTTGTTGAATGAAGAAAGGGTTGCTGCCACGCCTAAAACGGTTAAGCGATTACTTAAACAAGGATTCGAAGTAATTATTCAAAGCAATGCAGGATTTAAAGCAAATTTTTATGATCTAGAGTTTCAAATTGCTGGTGCTCAAATTAGTAAAGATGCGATTGATGTGTACAGTAATTCGGATATTATTCTAAAGGTTAATGAGCCGTCACTTGAAGAGGTTGAAATGATGCTTGATGGAACGGTTATATTAAGTTATTTATGGCCGGCACAAAACCAGCTTCTTCTTCAAAAACTTGCTGATAAAAATATAAGTGCTTTAGCAATGGATGCTATTCCTAGGATTTCGAGGGCTCAAAAAATGGATGTTTTGTCTTCAATGGCAAATATCGCTGGATACCGAGCTGTAATTGAAGCTGCATTTTATTTCGGACGTTTCTTAAATGGGCAAATTACGGCTGCTGGAAAAGTAGAGCCTGCTAAGGTCTTAGTAATTGGTGCGGGAGTAGCTGGTTTGGCAGCGATTGGCGCAGCTAATTCTTTAGGGGCTATTGTTAGGGCTTTTGACACTCGGAAAGAAGTCGCCGAGCAAATACAATCTATGGGTGCCCAATTCCTTACCGTAGAAATTAATGAGGATGGAGCGACGGATTCTGGTTATTCAAAAGAGATGAGCAAGGAATTTATTGCTGCCGAAATGGCCTTGTTTGAGGCACAGGCTGCAGAAGTTGACATTATTATCACTACGGCACAAATTCCAGGGCGTGATGCACCAAAATTAATCTTAGCGAGCCATGTTGCTGTTATGAAATCAGGCTCTGTAATCGTTGATTTAGCTTCATCGACAGGGGGTAACTGTGCATTAACTAGAAATGGAGAAATTTTTAAAACGGAAAATGGAGTAACCATCATCGGAAAATTAAATCAATTACCCTCCCAGTCTTCTCAGCTCTATGGCAATAATTTATGCCACATGTTAGAGGAAATGGGTAAAGCTGAAAATTGGAAAATCGATATGGATGACGAAATTATTTCAAGAGCGATGGTAACTCACCAAGGGAAGATAAATTGGCCTCCAGCGCCTCTTCCTGTCAGTCCAGTAAAACCCAAGACTCTAGCGCTGAGTTTGGAAGACTCCAAAAATGCTATCGAGCAGAGGAATAAAAGTATAGGAAAATCGATGATCATTAAGTTGGTATGTATCGGTTTATTATTGTTTGGTTTAGGTCAAGTTGCTCCAAGTGAATTCATGCAGCACTTGACGGTCTTTGTTTTGGCTGTTTTCATTGGGTGGCAAGTTATATGGAATGTTTCTCATGCCTTACATACACCATTAATGGCTGTAACCAACGCTATTAGTGGAATCATCATTGTTGGGGGATTACTTCAGACAAAAAATAGTTTTAGTGATCCAAGCAATATTTTGGCTTTTATCGCTATATTTTTTGCTTGTATTAATATTGTTGGGGGTTTTTTCGTGACACATCGAATGTTAAAAATGTTTAAAAAGTAATTGATCATGACTACAGGAATACAAACAGCTGCCTATGTGTTCGCGAGTATTTTATTTAT
>CAMCQW010000151.1 GCA_945877045.1 Chryseobacterium gleum | reverse complement strand
AAATTGCTTAAATGTTTGCCAATGCTCAAAGAAAATCAATTGCAATTAATTGAAATGAGATTTTTCGAAAAGCGATCATTTAAAGAAATTGGTGAAATTATTGGATTAACAGAAAATAACGCGAAAGTCAAAACTTTCAGAGCATTAGTGAAACTAAAAGAATTTTTTAACAAGTCTAAATAAACGATTATGATAAAAATTTATATCGACAGAAAAGAGGTAACATCAGCTGAAATTAATTCACGTCAAGATTTTAAGAAAATTTTGGCCTCGTTACCAGAAAAGAAAAATTGGAAAAATCCATGGTTCTATGGAGCAGTAGGTTTATCCTCAGTAATAGGCACCATTTCTTTATACTTTCTGTTGATGTAGACCATGAAAATCATATTAAAACCAACATGAGCCAATTACTATTTTTTTTAGTAATTTAGGCACATGTTGGTTTTTTTATTTATATTTGAAGATTAATATTATAAAAATGAAAATTTTAGCAATCATCTCCTCATTTTTCCTTGTTTCATCTTTCTGTGCGCAGCATGTAAATTTTAATTCTCAGAAAAATTGGTCGCTGAACAAAAAAGAATTGCAATTTGGTATCGGTGCTACTCAATTTAATGGCGATCTTGGTGGTGGGCCAACAGAAGGAATTGATAATAGTCCTAAAGATATCGATTGGAAGTCAACTGGTATTTCAGGAATGATTGGTTTCCGGTACCGTTTTCACCCTCTTTTTTCTACCACTTCTTCATTGAGTTTCTCTACGCTTAAAGGTGATGACAAATATTCTGAAGAAACAGTAAGAAAAGAAAGAAATTTACATTTCAAAAGTGGTGTTGTTCACTTTCAACAAAAATTGGAATTCATTGTATTCTCTAAAGAACAATTTAGCCCTACCTATAATTCACCAGGTTCACAATCAATGAAAAATAGAAATCAACAGTACTACATTTTTGGAGGTTTAGGTGTTGCTTATCATAATCCAAAAGCACTATACCAAGGTGATTGGGTAGCATTAAGGCCATTGATGACGGAAGGACAAGATAAACCATATAGCCCTTTTGTATTAACAATTCCTATGGGTATTGGTTTTAGAATGGGTATTTCTAAAATGTGGAGAATAGGAATGGAAGTTTCTTATGTAAAAACATTTACGGATTATATGGATGATGTAAGTACTGTTTATGCTGATCCAGCAACTTTATCTACTGTGGCGGCTGCTGTTGCTGATGGTTCGGGAGGTAATCCAGGTTATTCTTTTGGTTATAAAAGAGGAGACTCTAATGATAAAGATGCTTTCTACCACTTAAATATCGTGATTACACGCAATATTACTTACAAAGATTACGGACGTCAGCGTTCAAAATCTATTTCAAAATCTTCCGGTAAATACAAAGTTTAACTTTCTATTTATTTTTATCCTTTGTTAAAGTTATATGATTTTATATAACCTTTTTAGGTCTCTTGTTTTTTTACTTCCTGCTGAAAAAGCCCATTATTTTACTGTAAATCTTCTTAAATTAAGTTTAAAAGTTCCTTTTTCTAAGCTACTTTTTAAAAAGTTGTTTTGCTTAGAATCACCCTTAATCCAACGAACTGTTTTTGGTATTGACTTTCCGAATCCGATTGGTTTAGCCGCAGGTTTTGATAAAAATGCTACCTGTTTTAATGAAATGGAGTATTGCGGTTTTGGATTTGTAGAAATCGGGACCGTTACACCTTTGTCTCAAGATGGTAATGATAAGCCGCGCTTATTCAGGTTGAAAAAAGATAAAGCTATTATTAATCGAATGGGATTCAATAATAACGGAATGGCAGAGGCCGTGGAGAATTTAAAAAAGAAATCTCCTGGTTCTAAGTTGATTATTGGTGGAAATATTGGAAAAAATAAAATCACTTCCAATGAAAATGCCATCGATGATTATATTGTATCTTTTAAGGCTTTATTTGAATACGTAGATTATTTTGTTGTTAATGTTTCTTCTCCTAATACGCCTGATTTGCGTGCATTACAAGAAAAAGAACCCTTAAAAAAAATCCTAGCAGCCCTGCAGCTTGTAAATGAATCCTACCCAAAGAAAAAGCCCTTATTATTAAAAATTGCACCTGATTTGTCAAACGAGCAATTAGACGATATTGTTGAAATTATGTTGGAACTCAAAATGGATGGCATTGTTGCTACGAATACAACAATTCAACGAACTGGGCTTGTGGCAGATGATTTGCAAGTTGAGAAAATTGGTGCGGGTGGTCTTTCTGGTAAACCATTATCGCAAAGGTCTACGGAAGTTATTCGTTATATTCACCAAAAATCAAAGGGGGCATTTCCAATTATGGGCGTTGGGGGAATTCATTCCGTGGAAGATGCATTAGAGAAATTAGATGCGGGAGCAACTTTATTGCAAATTTATACGGGTTTTATCTACGAAGGCCCCTTGTTGAATAAACGGATTAATAAGGCAATTTTAACTAGATTGAACAATGAGCAGTAGTATTAAAATCATTGAATGTCCAAGAGATGCTATGCAAGGGATTGTTGAGTTTATTCCAACGTCCGCTAAAATTGATTATATAAATAGTTTACTTAAATGTGGATTTGACACCATTGATTTTGGAAGCTTTGTTTCTCCGAAGGCAATTCCGCAATTGCAAGATACTGCACTTGTCTTAAAAGGCTTAGAATTGACCGAAAAGACTAAATTATTGGCCATTGTTGCCAATGAAAGAGGCGCGAAAGAAGCATTAGAATTTGATGAAATAAATTGTATTGGATTTCCATTTTCAATCTCTGAACAATTTCAATTGAGAAATACGAATAGCTCAATATCAGCTGCATTTGAAACGGTATCTCGAATTCAAGACTTAGTCACTAAAAAGAATAAAACACTTATCGTCTATTTATCGATGGGTTTTGGAAATCCATACGGAGATGAATGGAGTCCTACGTTGGCGCTTACTTGGGCAGAAAAACTTGTCAATGAACTTGGAATAAGTACCTTGGCTTTATCTGATACGATTGGTTGCGCCACTGCTGAAAGTGTTCGTGGATTATTTGAAGTTTTTAGTAGCGAATTACCTGGAATTGAATTAGGTGCTCACTTCCATGTGAAACCTAATTATTCATTTTCGTTGTTAGATGCTGCATTTGGAGCGGGATGTAGGAGATTTGATGTCGCTTTTAAGGGAATGGGCGGTTGCCCAATGGCCAACGATGACTTAACTGGGAATTTAGGCACGGAAGAATTGCTTGATTGGATGGCAGTAAACAATTTAGATAACGGGCTTGACAAGCCGGCTTTTTCAACTGCGGAAGCAGCAGCGAGGCGATTATTTGAGGTGAATTAAAATAATTATTCTATGAAAAAAAATACAGAAACGGGAAAAGTAAAGTCATCTAGGCTACTCTATCGAAGAGGAATTATCTTTTTGATTAGTTTGATTGGGGTAGGTCTTTTGTATTATTTCACTTCCAATACGGAGAAACCTGTAGTTCCCAAATTGCCTAAAATTAGTTTGCCTGGAAAGGAGATTTCAACGGACTTTAATCTGAATAAATTTACCCAAGGAAATGAACGCCAATTGCTCCATGAGTTGGGTATCTGTGATACCTTAACGGTGATTAATAATAATCTTGATATTCCCGCTTGTAGTCCCAAGTTTTTTAGATTTTTCCCTTTAAAAAATAATACTGATTTTCAAAATGGATTTATGTTATTGGTAAGGTCAGGTGTGCATGCTTTTCCAACGCGACTTCTACTGATTTATCAACGTGAAGGCAAACAATTAGTTAAGGTGAATGGTTTTAATGGGTATTTAATAGAGCGTCGAAAAACGAATACTGATTATGATGACATCGTTGTCCGATTTTTTGAGCGCTACGATCGACAAAAGTATTTTTACCATTGTTTATTTTCTTGGGATAAGGGCACTTATAACTATGTAAATTGTGAAGAAATTAATGATCAAAAAGTCAAAAAAGATAAATTGGATTCTGTTTCTAAGGTGGTTTATGGTTATTTACAAGATAAAAAACTTATCTTTTAATACTTTCCCAGTTCATTACTTTGAGTTAAAACTTTTCAAAAGCGCCTAAGCCAAAAAGTGCAAAATCATATTTAGCTGGATCATTGGCATCAAATTTTTTACAAATTTCAATGAGTTCCTCACTTGTCTTCCAATCATTTTGAATTCGATTAATCATCTTCAGTTTCCTGGAAATTGTGGCGGTGTGCACATCTAATGGAATATATAATTCACTTGTTGAAATAGATTTCCACAAACCAAAATCCACCCCTTTTTTTTCATCCCTCACCATCCATCTTAAAAACATTACAATTCTTTTACAAGCAGAATTTTTTTGAGGATTTGATAGGTGTTTTTCACTTCGGATATCGTGTTGAATTTCCATAAAATTCTTCCTGAAATGCTCAATTCTAACTTTACAATTTTTCTCACACATAGGATTGAATGCCTGCTCAAGTCCTCCTTTATGTTGGTATATGTTTTTTAGACTTTGTAAGAAAAAATCTAAATCGCTTGAATTGAATGTCCGGTGAACAAATTTCGTTTCTAGGCGAGATGATTGGTAATTCATAACAAAATCGTAGGGCGATTCCCCCATGATTTGCATTAATTTGTTTCCACTATTAATTATGCTTTTTCGATTTCCCCAAGCTAACATGGCAATTAAAAACGCACTAATTTCTATGTCTTCCTTCTGTATAAAACGATGTGGAATTTGTATAGGATCGTGTTCTAAAAATAAAGGGTTTTCATATTGATCCGCTTTAAAATCAAGAAATTCTTTTAGTTCGTTTTGTTCCATGTGGTAAAAATAGAACAATGTTAATGAGGGGATATCTTAAACCGAATAAAAATTTTATTTAATGTGTATTTGGATCTTTTTCAGGTAGCTCTAAGTTATCCTCGAAACTTCTTCCACGCGTAACATTACTAATTTTTAGTATTGCTTTAATATGGTAAATCTTGCAATGCGGTGAAATGTTTTTTCTAACGCTTATTCCTTCATAATCTCATAAATTCCAACTTCTTTGATTTTAATCAAATAAATGCCAGCAGCAAAAGAATTTAAATCAATACTTGAGTTAGCTGAAGAAACATTACCTTTTTTCAAAACTCTACCCTGTCCATCATAAATCTCAAATTCAGTTTCTATCTCTTTAAGTCCTATT
>CAMCQW010000150.1 GCA_945877045.1 Chryseobacterium gleum | reverse complement strand
TAGATACGAATCATTTAGAATTGCTGATTCAAAAGTTTGAGGAGGTGGAAGGCGTTCAGCGTGTTGTTCGGTGGGATACGAAAGATACTGATATAGACATTTAGTCTTTGTATATCATTTCAAATGGATCCCTTGGTCTTTTAGCTATTAACCAGGCAAATCCTACAATAAATTTTTCTTCTTCCTTGATTTGATTCATTGGGTAGAAAATCCCATCAGGTTTATCAAAGTAGGTAATACTTCGAACTTCACCACTGTCTAAGTAAACTCGTAAATCGGAGGCGTAGAGTCGGTTCAATCCCAACCTTTTTTTGATGATTGTTGAATCTGTTTTTTGTTCATCAATTGGGTATAAAATGGTCCATGCATTTCCATTCATATCGGCACGCTGCAATTCATTTTGTTCGAACCATGCGGTCATTTTACGGCCAGATAGCTGGTTGTAATATAGTCCCGAATCTAATTCCATAATTGCGGAGGCTTTGCCGATTACCAAGGATTTACTTATGGTGCTATCTTTCATGAAAACAATAATTGTATCTCCTTTTAACTGCGCATTCTTAGCCCAAATTATAGGTGATTTTGCCAAGGTTAGGATACCACTTGCAGCATCATAATAGGCCGAATCTGCAACAGCTTGAATGGCTTGGCTGTAAATTTTTACCTGCCTATTTCCTTTCATATACTTTGTGTTTCCAAGGGAATCTTCCTGTATTGTTAGTGTATCTGCATGTAGAAATATACTGTCTTTTTCTCTAATTTGTATGGCCAAAGCATTTCCTGTAATGTAGGTTGTACCTATTGATTTATTACTATAAAAGACAGCACTCATTAATTGTTGCTTTTTTTGAGTATCAGTTACCTTTACTTTACCTCTAGCGGTAAATATTTCAGGTTTTGAAGCGTAAAATGCGGTGTCGCATAGTACTACGCGGTTACGTTGAGAAATTTTTACATTACGATACAGGTTCCCTTCTTCTTTTTTTACATGGTACCAGCCACGCTCACAATTTATGGTTATGCTGTCATTTTTTATTTCAGTAGGACCAAAGAATTGTGTAATTTGTTTTTCGTAAGCAAATTGCAAGGTGTCGGTGGTCATCGTTAAATCTTCTTTCTTGTATAAAACCTTACCACTGAAGAAAAAACTCCCAATGTTTGGATAGAAATAACCGTATTTACTGGTGATCATTTCATTGGAAACAATACTTTCAATTCTGCCATAATGTTTAAAGGTGGCTCGACCACTTTTTGCATCGTAATCAATGGAGTCAGTGGCGATTTTGTATTCTTTATCACGAACTCTAACATGTCCCCAAAGTTTTGCATACTTAGTGGAACCAAAATACAATAAAGAATCACAGTATAAATTGATGTCTTTTTTTGTCACATGTACATTGCCATAGGCATGAACAATCTTTCTTTTTTCATTGTAATGCGCCGAATCACAATACATGGTATTGCCTTGGTAGGTGAAGTTGACTGTCCCAATCAGACGGTGCTCACCTGTTTTTTCACTAAAGATAATTTTTTCTGTTCCAGGCAATAATTCTAATACATTGCCTTGCGCATTGACTAATCCCTCCAAAAAAAATGCGCTCAAAATGAACGCATATAACATATATTTTTGAAGGTAAAGCATCTTATTTTAAGAGTGTTTGTTTCCTGTCAGGGCCTACTGAAACTAATGAAATTGGCACATTCAATTCTTTTTCCAAGTATTCTACGTAGTTTTTAAGTTCGATGGGCGCATCGATGTATTGACTTAAAGCTGTCAAATCTTTTTTCCATCCATTCATCTCAATGTAAATTGGCTTAACATCAAGATCGTTTACATCATAAGGGAATTCAGTGACTTTTTCACCTTCTATTTCATAATGCGTACAAATCTTAATCTTGTCAAAAATACTTAGGATATCAGCTTTCATCATGCTCAATTCAGTAACACCATTTATCATAATGGCATACTTAAGCTGAACTAAATCAATCCATCCACAACGTCGAGGTCTCCCAGTTGTAGAACCAAATTCACGACCTTCTTGGCGAATGCTTTCGCCTATTTCATCCAATAATTCCGTTGGGAAAGGACCGCCACCAACTCGTGTACAGTAAGCTTTAAATATTCCGATAACGCTTCCAATTTTATTTGGAGCAATTCCTAAACCGGTACATGTCCCCGCTGTAACCGTATTGGACGAAGTAACAAATGGGTAGGTTCCAAAATCAATATCAAGCATGGTTCCCTGAGCGCCTTCCGCTAATATTTTCTTTCCAGCTAATAAGGCATTGTTTAGGAAATGTTCGCTATCAACGGCATCTAACGATTTTAATACATCAATTCCTACCATCCATTCCTTCTCTAGGGCAGGAAGATCATAACTAAATTCGTCATAATGGGAAAGCATACCTATGTGTTTGTCAATTAAGGTTTGGTATTTCTCCTTGAAATTAGGGGAGAAAATATCACCTACTCGTAAGCCATTCCTACCAGTTTTATCCATATAGGTTGGACCAATTCCTTTTAATGTGGAACCGATTTTATTTTTGCCTTTTGATAATTCTGAAGCAGCATCTATTAATTTATGGGTAGGTAAAATTAAATGCGCTTTTTTGGAAATAAATAAACGTTTTTTGAAATCAATGTTGAAGGGCGCTAATTTATCTAATTCACCTTTAAAAATTATAGGGTCAATTACCACTCCATTTCCTACTAAATTTAATACGTTTTCTCTAAAAATACCTGATGGAATGGTATGAAGAACGTGTTTGATACCTTCAAATTCTAAGGTGTGACCAGCATTTGGGCCACCCTGAAATCGAGCTATAATATCATATTTTGGTGTAAATACATCTACAATTTTTCCTTTTCCTTCGTCTCCCCATTGAAGGCCTAATAAAACATCAACTTTCATCTGTAACTTAATTAAAATGATTTTCGGCCAATTCTAATGAATCATAAATACTAAATACTTCGTGAATTTTGGTTATTTCAAAAAGTTTAGTGAGGCCATCGTTTGGATTTAATAATACGGTGTCACCACCATTAATTCTTGATTTTGTCAAAATTTTCACCATAAAAGCTATGCCGCTGGAATTGGTATGCGAAAGCATAGATAAATCAAGTATGATTTTCCAATTAACAATATTTTCTATTTCATTTCGCATGGGAAGAATATCAGCGTCTGATAAAATTTTTCCTGAAATGGAAAAGCGGGTAACCTCTGTAGAAGAAATGTTGAATTCGATCATTTTTTTTCTTTTTTTACGCCATAAAAATAAAGCGAGTGATGCTGTATATCAACATCAAATAAGCTTTCAATAGTTGTTTTTATTTGTTGTATTCTTGGATCACAAAATTCTTTTACTTCATTAGTATCGGTAAAAATTAAGTGGTCATGCTGTTTAGAACCATGTGATTTTTCAAAATGTGCTAAATTTTTACCGAATTGGTGCTTGGTAACTAAATTGCAAGCAAGTAATAAATCAATTGTATTATATAAAGTTGCTCTTGAAACACGGTAATTATTGTTTTTCATATTGATGTAAAGTGTTTCAATATCAAAATGACCAATATAGTTATAAATTTCTGACAAAATAGCGTAGCGTTCAGGGGTTTTTCTATGACCATTTTGCGCTAAATAATCAGCAAATATTCCTTTTACTTTATGTTGAAGTTCCAATTATAAAATTATTTCACGTACGCACAAATGTAACTATTTCTTTCAAAGTACAATGCTCCTAATTTTTAGTTTTTAGTTCTTATTTTCAATATAGAATTTCTTGCTGCAGTTCAATAAAAGATACTTAATTTTGCATATGCTTAATGGAAAAAAGATCTGTATCGTTTTGCCTGCTTATAATGCCGCAGAAACCTTGGAAATGACCTACAACGAAATTCCTTTTGATATCGTTGATGAAGTGGTTTTGGTTGATGATGCTAGTAAAGATGCGACAACTGAACTCGGCAAGAAACTGGGGATAAAACATTTGATTCGTCATGAAATAAATAGGGGATATGGTGGTAATCAAAAATCGTGTTATCAAAAAGCGTTGTCCCTTAACGCTGACATTATAATTATGTTGCATCCAGATTATCAATATACGCCAAAGTTAATTTATGCTATGTCATCTGTTATTGCTTTTGATGTATATCCAGTTGTGATGGGTTCACGGATATTAGGAAAAGGGGCAAGGAAAGGAGGAATGCCTTTGTATAAATACATTGCGAATCGCTGCTTAACCTTGGGGCAAAATATCTTGATGGGACAAAAACTTTCAGAATATCATACCGGATACCGAGCTTTCTCAAAAGAAATTTTTGATAAAATTGATATTGAAAGAAATTCTGATGACTTCATTTTCGATAATCAAATGTTGGCTCAGATATTTTATGCAGGTTTTGAAATTGGAGAAATTACCTGTCCTACAAAATATTTTGAAGAAGCTTCATCTATCAACTTTAGTAGGTCGGTGAAATACGGACTCGGTGTTGTGGGCGTTTCAATTAGTTATCGTTTGGCTCGTTGGGGCCTTACTAAACCAAGAATTTTTCTCCCGAAATAATAATTTTCACACGTAATAAGTAGTAGTTTATGTCAGATGATAAAAAAGTAATTTTTTCTATGGTAGGTGTTTCTAAAGCAACGCCTCAAGGAAAACAAATAATAAAAAACATTTACCTCTCCTTCTTTTATGGAGCTAAAATTGGAATTATTGGATTAAATGGTTCTGGTAAATCAACAGTAATGAAAATTATTGCTGGTTTAGATCAAGCTTTTCAAGGTGATGTCGTTTTTTCTCCTGGTTATACAGTTGGTTATTTACCCCAAGAACCTGAACTTGATCCAACTAAAACAGTGAAAGATGTGGTGCTTGAAGGGGCAAGCGAAACGGTTAATGTCCTAAAAGAATACGAGGAAATTAATGCCTCATTCATGGATGAAGAGGTCTTGAATGATCCCGATAAAATGGATAAACTAATCGCTAGACAAGGAGAAGTTCAAGATAAAATTGATGCCTTAGATGCGTGGGAGTTAGACAATAAATTGGAAAGAGCAATGGATGCTTTGCGTTGTCCTCCAGATGACCAATTGATTGCAACGCTTTCCGGTGGAGAAAAAAGACGCGTAGCGCTTTGTCGTTTGTTACTACAGAACCCTGATATCTTGTTGTTGGATGAACCGACGAATCACTTGGATGCCGAAT
>CAMCQW010000149.1 GCA_945877045.1 Chryseobacterium gleum | reverse complement strand
GGAGGGGTCGTTATTTTTAAAAATCCCAAATTAAATCCAGAGACAGGTTGGACGGCAGAAGTTGGTGGAAAACAAATTGTAAAGATTGGTGACACTTGGAAAGGAGTTTTCGACGTCGCTGGTTTCATAAATCAATATAGTAATATGACGGAGTTCACCTTTAATGCCTATAATCCATTAACCGGTGACAAACTAACATTTTTAGGCGCTGGAATTGCCAGTCCTGAAGATTCTGCTATATGGAACGACCTAGTTGCTCAGGGTGTTACAATCAATAACGTATTAGGCTTTAGAGCAGATAATGCAGAGAAAGCAAGAATCACAGGCTTAGAACTTTCATTTAATAGTTCAGGAAAAATTAAAGAGGTGGAAGTAATCACGCTACTCGGCTACACCTATATGAATCCAAAAAGTTTAAATAAAGACTCCACCTATAGACAGACATTTTCTGATACCTCTTCAAATATGTTGAAGTATCGTTTTAATCACCTTGCGAAAATGGATGTGCAATTAAATTATAAAAAATTAAGTTTTGGATTCTCCACAAGGTACAGCAGTAATATGGTAAATATTGATGCAATTTTCGAAGGATCTATTCCCACACAAAATGGCCCACAATTCATCTTGCCGGGATTAGAAGATTATAGAGCAGCTAATAATAATGGGGCATTCATCGTTGACACTCGCTTTAGTTACGATATTACTAAAGCAGTAAAAATTAACCTCATTGCCAATAACCTATTTAACCAAGAATATTCTTCAAGACCAGGAGATGTGCAAGCCCCAAGAAATTTTATGATTCAAATGCAATTAGCCCTTTAACCAAAATGAATAGGTCTATATTATCTTAGCCACTTATTATTAGACCGTCAATTCACTAAATAAAAAATATGAAAATAATCTACTTTGCCTTTTTTACCCTCCTCTTATCAAAACCAGTTTCGGCACAAATTACAGGGACAGTAACAGATTTCGTTGGAAAATCCTCAATGATTGGTGTAAAAGTGGTTGCTTCTTCAGGGGAAAAAGCGATTACCGATTTTGATGGAAAATACAATCTCCCTATCAGTAAATTTCCTGTCACTTTGGTATTTTCCATGTTGCAATATGCAAATGACACCGTGATAATTACCGAAGCTGGCGATTACCCAATCGTAATTAAAGAGGTTGTGAAAGACTTTCAAACCATCGTTGTTTCAGCTGGAAAAAGAAAACAAGCTGCCGAAGATGTTCCTATATCTATGGAAGTTATTCGACCACAGCTTATCGATAATAAAGGAATTGCCGATTTAGAACAAGCGGTTGATCAAACGCCAGGTGTTTTTACAATGGATGGACAAGTAAGTATAAGAGGAGGCTCTGGATTTGCATACGGAACAGGAAGTCGTGTGTTGTTATTATGGAATGGGATGCCTTTACTTTCCGGCTATGCAGGTGATACACAATGGAATGCCATTCCCATGGAGCAAGCTTCGCAAATTGAAATAATGAAGGGCGCTGCATCCGTACTTTATGGAAGTGGTGCACTTAATGGGGTTATTGCTTTAACGGAAAAAGAGCCTACCTACAAACCTGAAACTAAAATAAAAGTGCAAAGTGGGATCTATGACAATCCACGTCGTTCATCACTTAAATGGTGGACGCGCAACCCAATGAATCAACAAATTGAAGTTTATCATGGACAAATGCACAACAAATTTGGGTACACAATTTCAACCACTCTATTTCACAACGACGGCTACCGGGAAGGGGAAACTGAATTAAGGGGAAGGGTTAGTGGATCATTATATTTTAAATCACAAAAGTTTAACCGATTGAAAACAGGCATTGGGTATAATTATCAAGCGCAAAAGGCGGGTAATTTTCTAATTTGGGAAAGTGCTGATCAAGGTTACACACCCAGCGGGGGAGCCGATACAAGTAATGCAGCATCCACACTGACCTATAATTTTGGGCAACGCTTATTTCTTGATCCTTATGTGAAGTTTACCGATAAACATAACAATAAGCACAGTTTAAAAACGAGAATCTATTTTGCTGAGAATACTAACCTAAATAATTTGTCACAAAGTAACGGTGCAGTAATTTATTTTTCAGATTATCAATTCCAAAAGCAATACAGCAACGATTTCACACTTACAACGGGTATCTCCAATATCTACAATGTGGTGAAATCAAATTTATTTGGTGATCATACCTCTAATAATATCGCCGCTTATGCACAATTTGAGAAGAAAATTGGGGAATTAGATATCACCGCAGGTGTTCGTGCTGAATATTTTGAAATGGATGGTAAACGAGGGGATACTGACTTCTTAATCTCAAAAAAAGATTCAACAGTAATTCCAATTTACCCCATACTTAGAACTGGGTTGCATTATCAAGTAGCAAAATACACTCACTTACGAGCTTCATTTGGACAAGGAATCCGTTATCCAGCCGTAGCGGAAAGATATACTCAGACCTCTGTAGGTGCCTTAAATGTCTTTCCTAACCCAAATCTTAAACCGGAAATTGGCTGGTCGGCAGAAATTGGCATTAAGCAAGGCGTGAAAATTGGCGAATGGAAAGGAATGATCGATGTTGCTGCTTTTGTAAACCAATACAGCAACATGATGGAGTTTTCATTTATTTACTTCAATCCAATTTCTCAGATGCCATTAAACCCAATTAACCCTACACCTGAAGATATTCAGTTTTTAACAAATGGGCAATATAATGTCGCAGATTGGGTCGGGTTTCAGGCGCAAAATGCCGAAAAGGCACGCATTACAGGTCTAGATATTTCATTCAATTCTAGCGGAAAACTAGGTCCAGTAGAATTAATTTCGCTGATCGGTTATACTTATATGAATCCAATCTCACTAAATAATGATCCTTTATACGTAGCGAATTACTCAGATTCAACTACTAATATGCTAAAATATCGATTCAAGCATTTAGCAAAAGCAGATATTGAAGCTAATTACAAAAAAATTAGCCTTGGTTTTTCTTGTCGATATTCAAGTTTCATGAGAAATATTGACCGAACTTTTGAAGATGATCTAGACCCATCACTTACATCAGCTGTTTATATCCTTCCTGGTTTAACTGCCTATCGCCAGCAATATAACAAAGGTAATTTAGTTTTTGATGTTCGCTTTGGTTATAAAATCAATGATCAATATCGTATTGGTCTTATCGCTAATAATATATTAAATGCTGAATACACCACCCGACCGGGAGATATTCAACCTCCGAGAAATTATATGGTGCAAATCCAAATGAAATTCTAGTGAAGGTACTCGGCATTATTCCAGCCCGCTACAGCTCAACTCGATTTCCCGGGAAACCCTTAATTGACTTGAAAGGAAAATCTATGATTCAAAGAGTTTATGAAGGTGCGAGTAAATCCGCTAAAATAGACTTACTGATTGTCGCCACAGATGATCAAAGAATCGTCGATGAAGTGAAACGATTTGGGGGCAATGTTGAAATGACGGATGCTACTCATTGTTCAGGAACAGAACGCTGTGCTGAAGTAGCTGCTAGACATCCTGAATTTGATGTTGTGATTAATATACAAGGAGATGAACCCCTCGTGGATTACCGCCAATTAGATTTGTTAATTCAATCATTTGAAGAAGCAAGCGTACAAATTGCCACCCTTGCAACTCGCAAAATTAGCATTGACGACATAAATAACCCCAATCGTATTAAGATTGTCCTAAAAGAAAATAATACGGCTTTATACTTTAGTAGAAGTCCTATCCCAAGCACCAGCAATACAACACAGAATGACTTTCCATTTCTTAAACATATAGGATTATATGGTTTTAAAATGGGAACCCTTATGGCTATTACGAAATTGCCGGCTACCCTTATTGAAAAAGCTGAATCGCTAGAGCAATTAAGGTGGTTGTTTTACAATTATCCGTTAACTATTATAGAAACAGATATAGAAACACCAAACATTGATATCCCAGCGGATGTTAATCTCGTGATTAGCCTACTCTAAGCTTTTAGTTTTGATAATTTTTTACGATATTTGACAAATGAAAACGTTTGATGAAATTATCGTTCAACTCATAATTCAACATGATTGTGTTGTTATTCCTGAATTTGGTGGTTTTGTTACAAAAGCAATCCCTTCAAAAATTGATTATGACAAAGGGATCATGTCGCCTCCTTCAAAACAATTGCTTTTCAATATCCAACTTTTAAATAATGATGGATTATTAACGACAGAAATTTCAAGTGTTAATAAAATTTCTTACGCTGATGCAAGCAATGAAATTGTTCGTAAAGTTAGTGAGTATCATGCGGCATTAAAAGAAGGCAAAAAGATTACTATTCATAAAGTCGGGACCTTTCAACGAAATCAAGAAGGATTATTAATTTTCGAACAAGATCGTTTTTTTAATTTTTTAATGGCTTCGTATGGCCTTGACAATATCCAGTTTGTGCCTGCAAAAGAAATTAAAAAGGAAATAATACTAACACCAAGGAAAAGTAATAAGTGGAAATATGCTGCAGCTGCGTGTTTTTTGCCCATTGTATTTTATTCTTTTTGGATTCCTTTAAAAACAAATGTTTTGTCATCGAGAATGATCTCAGTTAATGATTTAAATCCTTTTCATAAGGCGCATAAAATTAATTATCTGAAAAAGCCACTTGTTATATCAGATGAAAGTGCCTTATTACTTGATAAATCAATTGAAGAACAACGTAATAATGCCGACCTAAGCCTTGATTTTTGGTACTATGAATATGATGAACAAAAACAATTCACCATACTGAACGAAACTAAAAATAAAAAAGTTAACGTTGAAGATGTTAGCAATCCAAATACACCAAATCAAATAGAAATTATAACTCCTTTTACATACAATTGTATTGCGGGATGTTTTTCGAATTATAAAAATGCCCAGCACTTTGTTACTAAATTAAAAGGGAAAGGATATAACGCCTGCATTTTATCTGAAGGTCAATTGCACCGAGTATCTTTAGGAGGGGGTTTTTCTGAGGACGCAGTGATTGTGTTAAAAGAGAAAGCTGACCATGATGGAATTTCTGTTTGGATTTTACATTAAAATATACCGATGAACTATTTCTTTGCAGTCCTCGCTTTAATATGTGCCCTTTTTTCGAGTGCACAAGATACAAGTACCAACATTGATGGTAGTGAATATAAATTCTCAAAAGTCGCTCATCTAGATGCTACTCCTGTTCAAAGTCAAGGAAGAACTGCTACGTGTTGGAGTTTCTCAGGGCTTTCATTTTTT
>CAMCQW010000148.1 GCA_945877045.1 Chryseobacterium gleum | reverse complement strand
CGCCACCACCAATAAAACCAACGGGTGGTACCTGCAAAAAACAAAATGCCAAACCGTCAGCGGCGCTTCCACCCCAGATCCTGTATTCGAAATCTACAATCCAGTTCGAACACACCCCTAAATTTAAAGGTTGTGAATAAAAAACACCACCGCTTTGACTACCACTCGCATTAGTAAGAATCAATTCATCATTAAAATTATTTGGATCTCCTGGCGTATCGCCAACATAGGCGTTCCCATTCAAATTCCAACCCACCGTATTTAAAACAGGTGATCCAATTAATTGTCCAAAAATAAAAGTCTGTGCGGAAGAACTAAATGCAAAAAGTAGAATCGTAAAAAAAAATAAAAATTGCTTCATTAATGTTAAATTAACAATATACTTACACTTGACGAAATTAACAATAAATAGTTGGCTAATAATTATTCTTACCTTTGAATTAAGATACACTTATTGTACTTTTGACAAATACAAAATAATAAGACAAGAAAATATGTCAAAAAAAATAAAACACACAGAAGAATTCGAACCATTCAACATAATAGTTTTTGGCGGTGAGGGAGACTTGGCGATTCGAAAAATTTATCCTGCTTTGCTGCATAGAGAATTAGATGGTCAATTTCTAACAAGCTACAATATTGTGGCAATCACCAGAAAATCGCAAACTGAATCGACATTTTATCAAGACCTAACCAAGCATCTTTTAGAAACAGCTGAAGAAGATACAACAGAGGATGAAATTAACACATTTGTAAAAAACATAAGCTTAATTACGTGCAGTCAAGCAACAGTAGAGGCCTACCAAGACTTAAAAAATCACCTCGATCAATTCAAAAAATATCAAAATATATTTTATTTTTCTACTCCATCCTCCGCTTTTGGAGAAATAGCACAAACCTTGAAAGCATGTAATTTAATTTACAAAAACAGCAAAGTTGTTTTAGAAAAACCCTTAGGATATAGTTTAGCATCATCAAATGCTATCAATGAGGAAATAATGAAGGCTTTCCATGAAGATCAGGTATATCGTATCGATCATTATTTAGGCAAAGAAACCGTCCAAAACTTAATGGTTCTTCGTTTTGCCAATAACCTTTTCGAGCGTGCATGGGATTATCAACATATCGATAATATACAAATTACCGTATCAGAAAAACTAGGAGTCGAAAAACGTGCTGATTATTATGACAACAGTGGTGCTTTACTGGATATGGTTCAAAATCATTTGGTTCAATTACTTTGTTTAGTTGCGATGGAACCGCCCTATATTCTTCAAGCAGACGAAGTTCGGAATGAAAAATTAAAAATTTTGCGTGCCTTGAGACCGCTAACCAAAGAATCTGTTTTAACAAACACAGTCAAAGGGCAATATTCTCGTGGAAGTATTCAGGGAGAAGAAGTTAGTTCCTACTTAGAGGATATCGATAAATACAATTCCAAAACAGAAACATTTGTAGCGATAAAAGCATACGTTGACAATTGGAGATGGAAAGGGGTGCCTTTTTATCTTAGAACAGGAAAACGATTAAAAAAGCGTTACTCAGAAATCGTTATTAACTTTAAAGAGGTAAGTCACAACATATTTCCTTCCAAGGAAAAATTAAACAATAACAAATTAATCATTCGCTTACAACCTGAAGAGCGCATAGAGCTGGTTCAAATGACAAAAGTTCCAGGGCCTGGTGGCTACCGTTACAAACCAGTTGCCTTAAAGCTTGATTATCTCGATTCATTTAAAGAGCGATTTGCCGATGCCTATGAACGTTTAATTGTAGATGTTATCCGAGGAAACCAAACACTTTTTATGCGGCAAGATGAATTAGAAGCGGCATGGACATGGATTGAGACAATAACTTCCAATTGGAAAGCAGTCAACCAGCAGAACATACTTTACGAAGCAGGATCTTGGGGGCCTGGAGACAGCATTTTAGACCCTGGAGCTACATGGATTACAAAAACATGGAGAGAATAATGCAAACATTTAATACGAATTCAGAATTAATAAAAACCTTAACGGTAGACATCAAGCTTATCGTTGAAAATGCCATACAAGAAAAAGGCAAGGCCTACCTCCTACTTTCTGGTGGAAGCACCCCGCTTCCATTATATAAATGTATCGCAGATTGTGATTTAGATTGGGATAAAATTCACATCGGACTTGTTGATGAACGATTTGTAGACCAAAGCAGTGGATTTTCAAACGAGGCATTAATTAGGAATGTTTTCAAAAAAATAAAAAATGAGAATTTTTCAAGTATGGTGATCAACCAATTTGATTTAGCCAAAAATTTGGAGGAAGTTTCCATAAATTACGCTCCATTTAATGGTGCTGACGTCGTGTTATTAGGAATGGGCGAGGATGGTCATACCGCCTCCATATTTCCAAATGACCCTATGAGTGAACTAGCCATACAAGATGAGAATCCGGGAATATGTTACACAAATTCACCGAATCACCCAACAAAAAGAATAACGTGCAATGGTTCTATGTTATCTAGCTCATCAAATTTATTTTTATATTTTACTGGCTTGAAAAAATTAGATAAATTTAAGCTTGCCAAAGAAGAGGGAACACCCATAAGTCATTTCGAAATTCAGTTAACAGAAGTGTATTTCACAGAAAACGCCTAAAAAATGAACAATAGCATTACGAAGGTTACCGCAAGAATAATTGAAAGGAGTAGACTTTCGCGCGAAAAATACCTCTCAGATATGGCAAAATCCCATCAAGATGGGGTTTCTCGTCAGGGAATGAGCTGTGGAAATTTAGCGCATGCTTTCGCTGGATGTGGCTCACACGAAAAAAATGAACTCCGAGGCGATATAACGCCAAATATTGGGATCATCACCGCGTATAATGATATGCTTTCTGCACACAAGCCCTTTGAACACTTTCCACAGCAAATACGTGACTTCGCAATTAAGCATAAAGCAGTTGCTCAAGTTGCTGGCGCTGTTCCCGCTATGTGTGACGGAGTAACCCAAGGTCAGCCGGGAATGGAACTATCCCTTTTTAGCCGAGATGTAGTAGCAATGGCAAGCGCAGTGGGTTTATCTCACAATTTATTTGATGCTGTACTTTGCTTAGGAATATGCGATAAAATTGTTCCCGGTTTATTAATCGGATCCTTACGATTTGGCCAACTACCTACTATTTTTGTTCCTGGAGGCCCGATGCCTAGTGGTATATCAAATGATGAAAAATCAGAGATACGCCAAGCATTTGCAGAAGGAAAAATAGGCAGGGAAGAATTATTAAAAGGGGAATCCGATTCCTATCATTCACCCGGTACCTGTACATTTTATGGAACCGCTAATTCCAACCAAATGCTCATGGAAATAATGGGCTTACAACTTCCTGGATCTAGTTTTGTGAACCCAAATACTGAATTGCGTTCACTCCTTACCGAAGAAGCAGTTAAAATAGCGGCTAACAACACCCAACTAGGATTAGAAAGAGCTTTGATGGCTATTATTACCGAGGAATCAATTGTAAATGGCATTATTGGACTTCTGGCAACCGGAGGTTCAACCAACCATACCATACATTTAATAGCGATTGCTAGAGCCGCCGGAATCATCATCAATTGGGACGATATGTCTGAACTTTCAGATGTCGTGCCTTTAATAACAAGGATGTATCCAAATGGGGCTGCCGATGTCAATCACTTCCATGCTGCTGGTGGAATGGCATATGTCATTAGTACCTTATTAGAAAATGGCCTATTGCATGAAAATGTTCAAACAATTATTGGTAAAGGACTTAAAAAATATACCCAAGAGCCCAAAATTGAAGCTCATCGATTAATATGGGTAGACGGGCCATTAGTTAGTTTGAACAAAAGTATTATTCGTCCCGCATCCGATCCCTTCTCAAAAGATGGAGGTATTAAAATTTTACAAGGAAATCTCGGGCGTTCCGTAATCAAGACAGCTGCAGTGGAAGAAGCTCATCGCATAATTAATGCACCAGCGATTGTGTTTTTAGAACAACAAGATTTAATTGATGCCTTTAAAAAAGATGAACTCAACCAGGATTTTATTGCTGTATTGCCTTTTCAAGGTCCTAAACAAAATGGGATGCCTGAATTACATCAATTAACACCCACCTTGACTATCCTTCAAAAGCGTGGTTACAAAGTAGCATTGGTAACGGACGGAAGAATGTCGGGTGCATCAGGAAAAGTACCTGCGGCCATTCACCTTTGGCCCGAAGCAAAGGACGGAGGCCTAATTGCAAAAATCAGAACCGGTGACCTTATTCATCTTGATTCGATAAAAGGAGAATTATCATGTCTAAATTTTGAGGAAATATCTCTTCGCGCATGCACGCTGAAAAATGGGGATAGTACAATAGGATACGGACGAGAACTCTTTACCAATTTTAGATCAACTGTTTCTTCCAGCGAAGAAGGAGCAAGCGTATTATTTTAACTTTTCTGTTGATTGTTTTTTTCTGGTTAAGATTGATAATACAATTGAGCCCATCAACAAAGACACAACGATCAAAAGCGATAAAAGCGTTTCAATATGATACACGGGAGCAACTAACATTTTTAATCCTATAAAACTTAGAATAATCGCAAGACCATATTTAAGTTTAGAAAACATTTCCATTGAATTAGACAATAGAAAAAACAACGACCTTAAACCAAGAATGGCAAAAATATTAGAAGTGTAAAGAATAAATGGGTCATTAGGTGCAATGGCAAAAATAGCCGGTATAGAATCGACCGCAAAAAGCAAATCAGAAGACTCAACAATGATTAGAACTAAAAAAAGTTTTGTACCAAACAATTTTGACTTCCCTTTATACATAACACGTGTAAAAAAACGATCGCCATCAAATTCCGTTCGTATGGGAATTATCTTACTAAACAATCTTACTCCAAGAGAATTATTGTAATTGACATTTTCATTTTCAGCCTTAGAAAAGCCAGATTTAAACCCAGCATAAATAAGAAAAACACCAAAGAGAGTCATTAAAACATTTATTTTATGATACGTATTGGTAGCATAATCGATCTCTTCGTTGGATGTTGGATTTAATGTGAAATGGAAATTACCAATGTGAAGTTCTGGCAAATAGGTTAAATTAATGAGACCTATCCCCGAAAAGATAAATATTCCTCGTAAAACAACAGCGCCTATTATCCCCCATAACAACACTTTTTGTTGACGGTACCCTTCAATCTTAAAAAATGAAAATATCAACAAAAAGACAAAAAGATTATCTACTGATAATGCCTCCTCAATCCAATAAGCAGATTGAAACTGAGCGAATTTCTCAAAACCTCTT